>JAKLLP010000059.1 GCA_023150055.1 Gammaproteobacteria bacterium
GCGGAACGCGCAGGCATCGTCCGCTCCGGCCTGGCTGTCGCGCCAGAACGCCGCGCCCTTGCACTTGAACCGTCCGGCGTAAGGGGTCTTGTCGATCTGCGGATCCCAGCTCCAGCGCTCGGTGCCCTTCACCGGATCGAGCGCGAAGATCTTGTTGAACGGATCGCAGACGACGAGATGCCCGCCAGCCTCCGGCGGCAGCAGGATGGGGGTCGCCTGGAAGTCGATCATCGGCCGCAGGTCGGGGTTGTTCTTCACCGCGCCGGTGCGAAACTGCCAGGCAAGCTCCAGTTCCCCGACATTGCCGCGATTGATCTGGTCGAGCGTCGAGTAGCGACTGCCGCCCGGATCCCCGCCGTAGGCGGTCCAGCCCTGCGCGGCCGCGCTGCCCGCGGCAAGCAACAGGCTGCCGAGCAGCGCGATGATGTGCCGGCATACCGCCAGCAGGTGAACTCCGGATCCGGTCATCAAGGCCTCTCCAGCTGCTGCCCGCAGTATCCGCATTCAGAAAGGGAAGCGCTCGGTGATCAGCATCAGCGGCCGCCCATCGGCGAGCAGCCGGTAGCTGCGCACCAGGAAGTCGCCGGCGTGGCAGGCAGCGACTTCGGGCGGCACGGCCTCCGGCCGTTCCCTGCCGTACCAGAGCGCCTCGCGCCGTGACTCCACCCCCGCTTCGATGAGGATGCGGCCGATGCCGCCGCCGGCGCGCTCGAGGCCGCGGTGCATCTCCGGGGGGATGCGCCCGACCGCAATCGAGGAATCCGCCCAGGTATAGAAGCGTCCCGAGAGCGTCCCGCGCAGCATGACGCGGCGACGGATGACCGCCTCGCCGGCGTCGAGCTCGAGCCAGCGCTCCGGTGCCGCGAGCGTGAACTCCTGCTGGTCGAGCCTCAGCACCTCGACAGGCTCGAGCGCCCAGGCCTCCAGGAACTGCGTGACCGTGCCGTCGATCACCAGCAGCGCGCGCTGGAAGGGGCTCAGCGTCGCGATATCGACGGGCGCCACACCCGGCGGTCGCTCCGCGCGGGCGACGAACACGCGCGCCAGCGGATCGAAGCTCGCCGCCGGCTCGCTGCCGGGCTGGCGTGTTGCAGAGATCGCATTCATGCGTGAAATTCTAGAACCTATCTCGAAACGTCGCGAGCGGGCCTCAGCCGGGTGAAGACGCAGCCAGGAAACCGCAGCATACACGCTACGTGCCGGCCGTTACCGCCCTTGCGGCGGGGTGTCTGCGCCGTCGCCGCCGCCCTCGTTCATCGATACTCGCTGTGGGCACAGGCCCCCGCCTCCCGACGGTACCGCCGTTGCACATCGTCGAGATATTTGTGATACAGAACGCCAGGTTCTTCTGCCGGGGCTGTCCCCATGAGCGCTGAGATCACCCGCCACTTCGTGACGATCGACGGCCGCTGGGGACCCCGCCAGGTGCATTACCGGCGCGCCGGCAGCGGTCCGGCGGTGCTGCTCCTGCACCAGTCGCCGCAATCCTCGCGCGAGCAGGTCGAGCTGATGCAGCACTGGGCCCTGCATTTCACGGTGCTGGCACCCGACAGCCCGGGCTACGGACAGTCCGATGCACTCGGTCCCGCCACCGTCCCGATGGAAGGCTTCGCCGATGCGACCCTCGAGTTCGCCGATGCCATCGGCTTGCGCCGCTTCGGGGTATACGGTTATCACACCGGCTCGAGCGTCGGGCTGTGGCTCGCCGCGCGCCATCCCGAGCGCGTCACCGCGCTCGCCGCCAACGGCCTGGCGCAGTTCACCGCTGCGGAGATCGACAACATCCTGGCTCATTACCTGCCGCCCGTCGTGCCCGCCTGGGACGGCAGCCACCTGGCATGGCTGTGGGGCCGCGTGCGCGAGCAGACCGTGTTCTTCCCGTGGCACGATCGCAGCGAAGCGGCCCGCCTGGCCCTCGACATGCCCACCGCCGAGCGCCTGCAGGCGAGCCTGGTCGATTTCCTGCGGGCGGGCGACAACTACGCAATCGCCTATCGCGCCGCCTTCGAATCCCGGCCCGGGACGCTCTTCCCGGCGCTGCGCACGCCGCTGCTCGTCACCGCCGTCGACGGCGATCCACTGCAGGCGCATCTCGCCCGTTACCAGGGCCTGCCGGCCGGGGCGCAGACCGCGCCCGTCCGCTCGACGAAGGAAGCGCTCGATCTCTCCCTGCAACACCTGCTGGCCCACCGCGGCGATAGCTGCCCGGCCCCGGTGGCCACCCGCCCCATCGCAGGGCGGCTGTGGCGGAACATGGTCCGTACGCAGCACGGCGCGCTCCAGGTGCGGCTCGAGCACTCCGGCCGGGAGGAGCCCGTGCTGCTGCTGCATCATGCGGGGCAGTCGTCGGAAACGAGCATGCGGCTGGCCAGCCCGCTACTCACGCAGCGGCCGATGATCATTCCCGACCTGCCCGGCCACGGTGATTCCGATGCACCGTCGCGACTCGATGCGCTCTCGGTAGCCGAGTGCGCGGCGGCCGCGGGCGAGGTCGCTGGCCGGCTCGGGTTCAACGAGGTCGTCCTCGTCGGCCAGGGCACCGGCGCCTGCACGGCGTTGCGGCTGGCCGAACTCGGCGGGCTGCGACGCCCGCGGCTCGCCCTGCTCGATCTCCCGTCGCTCGGCGCACACCAGCGCGAGGCCTGGCGTCAGCACGGCCTGCCTTCGACGGCGCCGCAGTGGCATGGCGGGCACCTGCTGCTCGCCTGGCACCTGCTGCGCGACGGGCGGCTGTTCTTCCCGTGGTTCGAGCGCACGCGCCAGGGCGCGTTGCCTGGAGAACCCGACCTCGATGAACAGCGACTGCAGCTCGAGCTGCTCGACCTTCTGAAGGCATCCGGACACTGGCAAGCGCTGCTGAACGATGCGCTGGATTTTCCGCTGACCGATGCCCTGTACCGGGCACGCGACACGGTCGTCCTCGGCGCGTCCCGCGCCAGTGCATGGCGCGAGGCGACGCGTGCGGCGGCCCGCACCGCCGATGATCTGCCGGTCATCGAACTCGCCGCAGACACGGCCACCTGGTTACCCGCGCTGATCAGGGGCCTGCGGATCTGAGCAAGCGTTACGAGCAGCGGCCGCCCCGGGTTACCCGCTACGTGGTGCTCTGCCCTCGTTGCCGGTCACCGCGGGGCCCGGGCTGATTGACCGGCCCCTTGGCTCCCGTATACTGCGGGGCGTTCGGAAAACGTGCCGGTGCCTGCCCGGGGATTGCGGCGCCGGACATTAATAATGACAGGCCAGCCTTGGGTCAGGCCGGCGCCGCAGGATCCGCGGGCCGCACATCCGCTGACAGGACAGGGTACTCCCGGGGGGCGTGGCGCGGGGATTGAGGCACTTTGAGGAGACTCTGCACTATGAAGCGCACGGCGATGGTCGTTTTGCTCGGCCTGATGAGCTGGTCAGCGCAGGCTGCCCAGGACGTACCAGGATGGCGGGTTGGTGCCGCCGCCAGTTTCAGCGACTTCGAGTGGGACGATGATCCGGACGGGCTGATCAAGGACAGCACCGTCGGCGTCAAGCTCCACGTCCAGTACCAGTTCAACAACTGGCTGGCCGTCGAGGGCGCCTATCACAACACCGGCGACTTCTAAGAGGTGTCGACTGCAGCACCGCCCAACGACGGCAACCTGGAACTGAGCTTCGACGGGTTCAGCGGGGCGGTGCTCGGCTACGTCCCTGTCCCGAACGAGGAGATCCGGGTCTACGGCAAGGTGGGCCTGTACGATTTCGACGACGAACTCGGCAGGAACGGGCGAGTGACCTCCAGCTCGTCGGAGGACGGCATCATGGCTGGCTTCGGCGCCGTCATCGACATCGCGGAGAACTTCGGCATCCGTGCCGATTTCGACTGGTTCGACGCCGAGGTCGGCGACCTGTGGTCGGTCAACCTGGGCCTGGAATACGCTTTCGGCAGGAAGGCGAAAAGCGCAGCCGTAGCGGCCGCTCCGCCTCCGCCGCCACCGCCGCCGCCCGTTGCAGCCCTGCCGCCGCCTGATTCCGATGGTGACGGCGTTGCCGACGCAGCCGATCGTTGCCCCGAAACCCCCGCGGGCGATCGGGTGGATCCGCGCGGCTGCTCCTGCGACGTCACGCGCCAGCTCCAGTTCGCGTTCGACTCCGCCGAGTTGAGCGAGGAGGACAAGGTCGTGCTCGACGAGGTGGCCGGCAACCTGATCACGCTCGGCTTCGTCAGCGGCACCATAGAAGGCCATACCGATTCCGAGGGCGAGGCCGACTACAACATGGAGCTCTCCGAGCGCCGGGCGCAGGCCGCCGCCGCGTACCTCGAGGCGAAGGGCATCGCACCGGGTCGCCTGCGGGTGGTGGGCATGGGTGAGTCGATGCCGATCGCCGACAACGAAACCGAGGAAGGCCGCCGGCTGAACCGCCGCGTAGTGCTCCGCCGCGACGACTGCGACCAGGGCAGCTGACCACCCGTGCAGGGAACGGTTCCCTTTGGGAACCGTTCCCCCCCTGCTCCGCTTTTCCTACCCCGCCGATTTTCTTTTAGACCGGGCCGCATCCAGCGCCGCGCTCTCCTCGGCCAGGATCGACGCCCATGCCGGTCGTTCGCAAAGCCGCGCGAGCCAGGCCTCGAGGCGCGGCCAGCGGGCGGCAGGCAACTCGCCTTCGCCCTGCCGGTAGGTGATGAGCTGCGCGGCGATGGCGATATCGGCAACCGAGACCGCCTGCCCGACAGCGAAGCCCTCGTCGGGTAATTCCTGCTCGAGGTAATCGAAGGCCTCGTCGCGCACCGCGGCCGCCTGGTCCAGCGCCTTCTCGTCGCCGGGCCTGGCGAGGAACAGCGGCTTCACCACGCGCTCGGCGAAAAACGGCACGGTCGCCTCGCGCAGGCGCGTGTCCGCGTACTCCTCCAGCCAGAGGGCACGGGCAAGCGGGGCCGCCTCGCGCGGATACAGCGGACGCGCAGGATAGGCGCGCTCCAGGTAGGCGATGATCACCGAGGAATCGGGCACTACGACGCCGGCGTCCTCGAGCACCGGGATCTTGCCGAGCGGGTGCAGTGTGCGGATCTTCGCGGAGCCCATGGCAGCCTGCTCGAAGCGGTACTCGATGCCCTTTTCCGCCAGCGCGAGCCGCACCTTGCGGGTAAAAGTCGAGAGGTTGATGCCGTAGAGAACCACCATGGCCGCGCCTCCGCTGGAAAACCGCTCCGCAGCGGCGCAGTGTAACGGCTCGTGACGCCCTGCCGGAAACCTCGGGTGGCAGGGAACTTCAGCCGCTCGGAGAAATCGTTCAAGGCCTGCAGCACGACCGGGCTCGCCGCGGGAGATCAGTCCTCGCCCAGCACGACCAGCGCCTTGCCGACGTTTTCACCGCGCATCAGGCGGGCGAAATGTTCACCGGTACGCTCGATGCCCGTTACGCGGTCTTCCCGGAAGCGGATCCTGCCGGCGGCGACCAGCGGCGCGAGCTCGTCGAAAAACTGCTGCCGCTGCGGCTCGAAGTCGTATACGACCAGGCCCTTCATCACGGCGCGCTTCATGATCGGCAGTCCGAGGTTGAAGCTGAACTGCCGCTCGGCATCCGGCGTGTTGTACTGCGTGATCAGGCCGCACAGCACGACGGTGCCGTAAGGCTTCAGCACGCCGAGCGCATCGACCAGCATCTGGCCGCCGACGTTGTCGTGATAGCAATCCGCGCCCTCGCCCACCGCGCGCTGCAAGTCCTGAAGGTACGTCGGACGTTTGTAGTTGACGCAGGCCGAGAATCCGAACTCCTCGGTCACGAGGCGGCACTTCTCCTCGCTGCCCGCAATGCCGACCACGCGAGCGCCTCGCTGGATGGCGATCTGCCCGAAGGTCGCGCCCACCGGGCCGGCCGCAGCCGACACGAGCGCCGTCTGCCCGGCCTGAACGTCGGCGAGTTTCACCGCGCTCGCCCAGGCGGTGAGCCCCGGCATGCCGAGCACGCCGAGATACGCCGAGAGCGGCGCGCGGCGGGCGTCGACGACGAAGGTCCGCTCCCCGTCGCACACCGAGTACTCCTGCCAGCCGCCGATATGACGCACCCAGTCACCCTCGCGGAAACCGGCGTGTCGCGAGCGGATCACCTCGCCCACCGTCTCTGCCGGCGGCATGTCCCCTGCGCCGAGTGGCGCGCCATCGTAACGGCCCGCGATCGCCGGGCGCTGGTACGGATCGAGCGAGATGTAACGGTGCCGGACGAGGAACTCGCCGGCCGCCGGCTCGGGCACTGCCGCTTCCGTCATGCGGAAGTCCTCCGGCTGCGGCACGCCCTCGATGGCCCGGCACAGCACGACCCTGTGGTTCCTGTCGGGCATGGCGGTCGGTCAATACACCGGCTGCCAGCGCCAGGCCTTGCCGCTGCCGCGGCGGAGCATCGTGGTGCGGTACTCGTAGCGATCAGGCCGGTAGAGCGCCTCGATGAAGGCGACCGGCTCGTCCCGCCGGTCGGTGAACATCGGCGTCCTCAGGATCAGGGGAGAGCCGACCGGCACTCCGAGCCGGGACGCGGCCAGGTCGTCCGCCAGCGTGGCGCTGATGGCCTGCTCGGCGCGAGCCAGCTCCGCACCCAGTTCGAGCAGCGCGGTGGGAATCGCGGTGCCCTGCAGTTGCCGGCGGCTCATGCGCTCGCCGTAACGCATCGCGATATAGCTGGTCATCACCGTGAACGGCTCGCCCTTGAAGCTGCGCACCCGAACGACGCGCAATACCTGCTGGGCGTCCGCCCCGAAACGGGCCGCGACCGTCGCCGGAGGCAGCACCCTGCCGATATCGAGTGTCGACACCTCCGCACGCGCGCCGGTGCGGACTTCCGGCGCCGTCAGGCCACCGATATTGTAGCGATCACGAAACTCGGTCGGCTGCTCCACCGGGAAGGTCCCGACACCCTGCCGCCGCTCGATGAGCCCCTCCAGCTCGAGCATGTCGAGCGTGCGCCTGACCGTCACGCGCGACACGCCGAACTGCTCGGCCAGCTGGTGTTCGCCAGGCAATGGCTTCTCGGGATCGAACTCGCCGTCGCCGATTTTCTGCCTCAACACCAGGTACATCTGGTGGTAAAGCGGCGTGACGCTGCGCTCGCCGGAACCCAGCTTGCGCCGACCGGCGGCCGTCTGTGGCTTGTTCACGCTAGCCCGCCCCATGTTCTGCCTGCGTTCGATGCCGCTTTCGTGAATAGTGCAGGCTGCAGGCCATCAGACTATCTGCGCAACGCCGCACGGGCATCCTTTCATCCGACTGCAATCCCGGCCAGGGAAAACGAGCGTCCCCACGCATCGACGCGGGGGAACACCGCCCGATCCCGTGCGACCGCCACGACAGTCTATCAGTTGTATTTCTCTCGAGACATTTACGCCCGGGAAACGGCCCTGTCGATGACCTCGCGGCATGAAGGTCCCGGTTTCCCGTCGCGATACTTTGCGGTGAGCGTGAAAGCACACGAGTCGCGCAGCTCACCAGGACGGCTTTACCGCCCCGAGGAACGCCACCACCGCGATGAGGAGATAGAGCACGACCGCCCAGACCATCGTGCCATTCGTCATCTGCGTGATGCGGCGTTCCGCAGCGGGCGTGGAACCCGTGGGCCCCATACGCAGGATCGTCGTGAAGGGCTGGAACACGGTATCGATGCCGAGAACGACCCAGAAAATCGACCCGAAGAGCAGCAGCTTGACGGCAAACCAGTCCGCGGCGATCGGCTCGCCGGTTGCGAGCGACCAGGTCCCGAGACCTATGAATACTGCCCCGGCTCCGGCCTCGTAAAACTTGTTGATTTGCAGGAGGCGGCGCGTGAACGGGCGCCTCGCCCAGGCCACGATCGCGATGTGTCCCGCCGCCCACGCCATGCTGATGATCCACACCGCGACCAGCATCGCCGTGTCGACCGGATAGAGCCCGAGGTTGCGGGCGAGATGCAGGCCCACTGGCAGAATCAGGGCGAAGCTCACGCGCGGAAAAAGATCGATATAGAACGCCATGCGGATCAGCGTCGCACGGGTCTCGAAACTCGATCGCGCATCCTTCACGAAGGCCATCACCGCGAAGAGGCCGACATCGGCGCCGAGCCAGTACACGAAGAGCAGAATGTGCGCATAGACCCAGAGGGCGTGACTGTCGACATCGAAGTTCACCGCGCGGCCTCCACCCTGGTGGCGTTATCCAGGTCGGTGGACATGGCTGAGACTGCTTGCCGACAAGACGTCAGGATCATCAGCCTGGCGTCCGTTTCGCAGCCGCGCCCTGCCCGAACTGCAGGTTGCCGATTTTCCTCCATCTATTCAACGACCTGCCTGCGCTCTTTGCCGCCTTCGTGAAAGCCGCTTAGGGGTTTTCCGCAGTATTGACCCAGGTCAACACGGTACCGGCCGATGGCACCTAATTTATCACTTGTATTTTTAATAATACATCTCAACGGAGGCAACCGATGTTCATCAATTTCTGGTACGCGGCCGCGCTGTCGACCGAAGTGACCGCCGACAAACCGCTGCGGGTCAAAATGCTCGGACAGAACTTCACCCTGTTCCGCGATTCCGCGGGCGTGGCCCGCTGCGTCAGCGACATCTGCGTGCACCGCGGTGCGTCGCTCGCCGTCGGCAAGATCAAGGGCGACGCCGTGGAGTGTCCGTATCACGGCTGGAAGTTCGACGGCACCGGCACCTGCACGATGATTCCCTCACTCGGCGTGAACGGCAAACCGCCGGCGCGGGCCAAGGTGGACGCCTACCCGACGCAGGAGAAATACGGTTTGGTCTTCGCCTTCCTGGGCGACCTGCCGGAGAAGGAGCGTCCCCCGCTCATGGAGATCCCGGAGTGGGACAAGGATGGCTGGCGCTGCATCAACCTCGAATACAAATGGACCGCCAACTTCGAGCGCTCGATCGAGGCCGGGCTCGACCCCGCGCACGCGGAGTTCGTCCACACGGGCATGAAATTCGCGGGCACGGACGAGGAGTACGTATTGCCGAACAAGTTCGACGTCAGGCGCGAGCCCTGGGGCACCTCGCTGCAGATCCAGCTGCGCACCGTTCCGCTGCCCTCGCGCCCGCAGCTCGGCAATGCCGATATCTCGAGCGTCAAGCCGCAGGCCAACACGGTAACCGCCATCAGCTCCTTCTACGGCCCGAACTGCACGATCACCCGCCTGAAATTCAGCGAGCGGGACGAAGTGTGCCAGTACATGTGGGAGACGCCGGAAGACGAGTTCCACGTCGCCAAGCACCTGGTGAGCGTACGTACGATCGTGACGGATCCGATGTTCGACGAGTCGTTCAACAAGCGGAACATGTTCGTCGCCGATGAAGACAAACGCGTGGTCGAGCATGTCGATCCGATGGTGTACCCAAGCACGATGACAAAGGAGGTTTTTGTGCCGGCGGACGGCCAGATCGCTGCCTATCGCGAGTACCTCAAGGACTGGGAAACCCGCGGCTGGCGTATCGACAGCCGCCAGGTCGAATCCGACCAGGGCCGCATCGCATACTGC
>JAKLLP010000005.1 GCA_023150055.1 Gammaproteobacteria bacterium
TGCTCCGGGTCCCGGAGATCTCTCATCACCTTGATAAGGTTATCTATCATATTGTTTTATATTAACTAACTTATATTTTTTGAACGAGGGAAAAAATGATGCCAGCAGTCGCACCCCAGATGCGGTGGGAAGCGTAACGATATTCGACCATCGGCAGATGCATCCCACCCCACTGGCGCAGCGAGTGCCGCGCATTGTCACCATCCAGAAAAAAGGCCAGCGGAACGTCGCCGGGTAGAAAGCCCACCACCGGTGTTATCGCAAACCCCGTGATGACGGGCTGGGGCGGCAGGTAGCCTGCCACCTCCACGACGCTCGGGCTGACGCCGAGTTCCTCGCTCGTTTCCCGTAATGCCGCCGCCAGGGGCCCGCTATCAGCGGCGTCGATCCGGCCACCCGGGAAGCTGATCTGACCGGGGTGATCACGCAGCAGCTCGTTGCGTCGCGTGAACATTACGGTGAGGCCGGAGATACGCCTGACCAGTGGAACCAGCACTGCCGCCGGCACCAGCGGCCGAGAAAAAATCTGGTCGGCGAGACCGGTCGGTAGCCTCGCCCTGGCCTGCGCTTCGAAGTCCAGGGCGGGTCCGGA
Organism: Gammaproteobacteria bacterium; assembly: GCA_023150055.1. GTDB lineage: Bacteria > Pseudomonadota > Gammaproteobacteria > Steroidobacterales > QUBU01. Next base: position 593 of record JAKLLP010000005.1, read on the forward strand.
TCCTTCCAGGCTTGCCCTGATTCGCTCGTTCAACGACACCCGTTGAGCTCCGGGGCATTATCAGCCCTTGATGCCGCCCCGCGTGAGCTCCAGTGCATCGAGCAACCGATCGAGTTCCTCCTCCGTGAGGTCGGTATGCTCGCGAGCCACATCACGGATGGAACGTCCTTCCGCATAAGCCTTCTTGGCAATTGCCGCGCCTGTCTCATATCCGATGACGGGATTCATTGCGGTCACCAGTATCGGATTGCGGTCGAGCGCTTCGTCGAGCTGCTCCTGGTTGACCTTGAAGCCGACGATGGCCTTGTCGGCGAGCACGCGGCAGCCGGCAGCAAGGAGCCCGGCGCTCTGCAGCAAATTGTGGGCTATCAGCGGCAGCATGACGTTGAGCTGGAAATTGCCGGACTGACCCGCTATGCCAATGGCAACGTCGTTACCCATGACCTGCGCCGCGATCATCGCGACCGCCTCCGGAATGACCGGGTTGACCTTGCCGGGCATGATGCTGCTGCCGGGTTGAAGGGCCGGCAGCTGGATCTCGCCAAGCCCCGCGAGAGGGCCGCTGTTCATCCAGCGCAGATCGTTGGCGATCTTCATCAACGCAACAGCCAGGACACGCATCTGCCCGGAGAGTTCGACGGCGGTGTCCTGCGAACTCAAGGCCTCGAATAGATTGTCTGCCGGCGCAAAAGACAGCCCAGTCTGCTCCGTGAGCAGCACGGCGACCTTGATGCCGAACTTCGGATGCGCGTTGATTCCCGTGCCCACCGCCGTGCCACCCTGCGCGATGCGGCCGAGTCGCGGCAGGCACTCGTTCAGTCGCTGCTGCGCGTGTGCCGCCTGCGAAGCCCAGCCCGACAACTCCTGACCCAGGCGCACTGGCATCGCGTCCATGAGGTGGGTACGCCCTGTCTTGACGATGCCGTCCGTCTCGTGGGCCCTGGCCTCGATGCTCTCCTGCAGGTGCCGGAGCGCTGGCAGCAGATCCTCGGCCAACGCGAGGGCTGCGCTCACGTGAATCGCAGTCGGGATGACGTCGTTACTGCTCTGGCACATATTGACGTCATCATTGGGATGGACTCTGCCCGGCCCGCGCTCGCTTGCAAGACGCGCGATGACCTCATTGGCATTCATGTTGGAACTGGTGCCGGAACCTGTCTGGAAAACATCCACGGGGAACTGCGCATCGTGGTCGCCACGCGCGACCTCCAGAGCTGCAGCCTGAATGGCCCGTGCCTTTGCCGTTTCCAGCAAGCCGAGTTCGCCATTGGCTCCGGCCGCCGCCCACTTGATCAAGCCGAGAGCGCGAATGAAGCCGCGCGGCATCGGGCGCCCACTGATCGGAAAATTATCCACTGCCCTCTGCGTCTGCGCGCCCCAGAGCGCCTCCTCGGGTACGCGCAGTTCACCCATGCTGTCGCACTCGACGCGATAACCCTGCTCTGTCATTCCCTGCTCCTGAGACCACCGGCCCGACGCCTGCCACGCGGGCCGGACATCTTCGAGCCTTGGTGTATGATTCCGGCCGGAAAGTATAGGCTTTTTGAGGGATCGACACGCATGGACGACCAACGGACGCTGACCGCGATATCGCCACTCGATGGTCGTTATGCCGCGAAAACAGACAGCTGCCGTGAATTGTTCAGCGAACAGGGCCTCATCCGGCGCCGCGTGTTCACCGAAGTGCGCTGGCTGCAATTTCTCGCCAAGCGCCCCGAGATCACCGACTTCCCGTCCGTGTCACCCGTGGTACACGACTGGCTCGACCGACTGGTGACCTCCTTTGGTTACCAGGAAGCCACCCGGATCAAGGCCATCGAGAAGACCACCAATCACGACGTGAAGGCGGTGGAATATTTCATCGCCGAGCAACTGTCGGAGGGCAGCGAGCTCGCGCGCCTGCGCCCTTTCGTGCATTTCGGCTGCACATCGGAGGATATCAACAACGTCGCTTATGCGCTGATTCTGCGCAGCGCCAGGGATGAACATGTCGGGCCCGCCGTGCGCGGCCTGCTCGCCAGCCTGCGTAGCATGGTGCGATCGACGGCGTCACTTCCCATGCTTTCCCGCACTCATGGGCAGGCCGCCAGCCCCACCACGCTCGGCAAGGAAATCGCCAATGTCGTTTGGCGACTCGACCGGCAGCTTGCCGCCCTGGAATCGGTCCCGGTGCTGGCCAAGTTCAACGGTGCCGTTGGCAATTTCAATGCTCATGTCATCGCTTATCCGGATGTGGACTGGCCGGCGCTTTCCCGCGATTTCATCGCGTCGCTAGGCCTGGAGGCCAACCCCTTCACGACGCAGATCGAACCACACGACTGGATGGCCGAGTATTTCGACGCGCTCGCGCGGATCAACACCGTGCTGCTGGATGCTTGCCGGGACCTCTGGGGGTACATCGCCATCGGCTACTTTCGTCAGCGCAAGCTGGCGAACGAGGTCGGCTCATCCACCATGCCGCACAAGGTGAACCCCATCGACTTCGAGAACGCCGAGGGCAACCTTGGTATATCGAATGCACTGCTGCATCACTTCTCTGCCAAGCTACCCGTGTCGCGCTGGCAGCGCGACCTCTCCGACTCGACCGTCCTTCGCAACGCAGGCGTAGCCATTGCGCACAGCCTGCTGGCTTGTCAGTCGTTTGCCGCCGGACTGCGGAAGCTCGACCCCGATCCTGCGCGGATGCTGGCCGAACTCGATAACAACTGGGAAGTGCTCGCAGAAGCGATTCAGACTGTGCTGAGGCGGACCGGGAGCAGCGATGCGTATGAGCAACTGAAGGCGCTCACGCGCGGGCAGCGGCTTACTGCACAGGACCTGCGAACCTTCGTCAGCGGTCTGGACCTGCCCCGCTCAACGAAGGAGAAGCTTCTCGGTCTTTCGCCGGGCGCATATACCGGGCTTGCCGAGCAGCTTGCTGCATCGCTCGAGGAGCGACTGAGTCGACGCTCATCAGGAAAAGCGTGACACAGGCCACAAAAAGCTGCCCGTCCGGGACGTAGACTCCCAATCTGGTGCGCGGTAGCACCCTTCCTGAATATCGACGGTTTGCCGGCCGCGCTATCAATGTTGCACCCCGGTTTCGGGCGTGGCCCCGGAAAGATCGGGCCGTTCAGCCCACGCGGCTGCCGGATGACGGGTCGATCCCCGCGCGGAAGGCGGCAGCTGGGCCACAACAAGACCGATACTGATGCACGCGGAGCGCAAGCAGAACAAGCGATGGATCCTCTCGTCCCGGGATGAAACCCGGGATGCGATCGTGGCGATCGCCTCGGCAGCGAAGCGTTCTCTGGCAATAATGACATCCGACCTGGAGCCCGGCATCTACGACGATGAGGGGTTCCTGGATGCGGCCAAGCGGCTGGTGCTTTCCAAGCGCTACGCCAAGATCCGCGTCATCGTCACGGACCCGGCTCGTGCGATTCGCAATGGTAATCGTTTCGTCGGAGTCGCCCGGCGCCTCAACACCTATATCGATCTGCGCAACGCCCACCAGGACTATCGTGGCCACCGGGAGGCGTTTCTCATCGCCGACGACAGCGCCCTAGTCTACCGCGTCGATTCCGCGCGCTGGGAAGGTATAGCCGACAGCTACGATCCGGTGGTGACTCGCCGCTACCTCGAGTTTTTCGATAATATCTGGAACGTGTCGGAACAGGGGCCCGAATTTCGCGAGGTCCGGGTCTGAGAAATCCACTTCAGCCGCCGGAAAGCCGTCCCGGGCACCGAAGAAAGACAACTACCATGACTCGCTCGTCGGCCACTACCGTGACCACACCGGTTTCTCTGCGCCAACCGTCGCCAGCGCTCACCGTTGCTGCGGTCGTCGAGCGTGACGGCCGCTTCCTGATGGTCGAAGAATGGGTGCATGGCAGGCGGGTGCTGAACCAGCCGGCCGGCCATGTCGAACCAGGCGAGAGCCTGACTGAAGCCGTGGTCCGTGAAATGATGGAGGAAACCGGCTGGGTATTCGCACCCGAAGCGGTGACGGGTATCTACCTGTGGGACCGGCCGGACCGGACCAAGCGCTTCCTGCGTGTGGCGATCCGTGGGCGGGCCATTGCCCACGACACCGGCCGGCGCCTCGATAATGGAATCATCCAGGCGTTGTGGCTCACGCGCGCCGAACTCGTGGAGCGCGGGGGCGCCCTGCGCAGCCCCATGGTGATGCGCGCCGTCGATGACCATCTTGCAGGCGCAGACCATTCCATCGTCTCGCTGAACAGCTGCACGCGACAAAAACTACTGCAGCGCGCCGAGCGGCTCTGATCCTTTACCTTGCCGGATGTACTTACGGCGGTTGCTAGAATACCGCCATGTCGTCAGGCGAGCGCATCATCGTCGGTATTTCAGGAGGCGTCGACTCGGCTGTGGCCGCCCTGCGTCTGTTGCAGGCGGGCATGGAAGTCCATGGTCTGCACATGACCAACTGGGGCGAAGGCGATGCCTATTGCTCGGCGGCCGAGGATTACCAGGCGGCGCGCGCGGTCTGCGCGGAACTGGGGATACCCCTGCATCGCGTCAATTTCACGGCCGAGTATCGCGATCGGGTATTCGGCGAGTTTCTGCGGGAGTACAAGGCCGGTCGCACTCCGAACCCGGACGTGCTCTGCAACCGCCACATCAAGTTCGGTTGCTTCCTCGACTATGCGCTGCGTCTCGGTGCGGACCGGATCGCGACCGGCCATTACGCGCGTCTCGGCGGCGACGAGGACCGGACGCTGCTGATGGCAAGGGACCACGGCAAAGACCAGACGTATTTCCTGCACGCAGTCGAAGCCGAGGCCCTCGGGCGCACGCTTTTTCCGATCGGGCACATGACCAAGTCCGAGGTGCGGCGGCTGGCGACGGACGCCGGCTTGCCCAATCATGCCCGCAAAGACAGCACCGGCATATGCTTCATCGGAGAGCGGCCTTTCCGCGATTTCCTCGCACGTTACCTCGACGGCGCTTCAGGTCCGATCGTCACGGAGGATGGCGTGGAACTCGGCCGGCACGACGGACTGATGTTCTATACCATCGGTCAGCGTTCGGGAATCGGCCTCGGCGGGAGGACTGGTTCACCCGAGTTGCCTTGGTACGTGGCGCAGAAGGATCCCGCGCGTAACGCGCTGGTGGTGGTCCAGGGCCGTGGGCACCCGCTACTCTGGTCGACGCGTATCGAAACGTTACCGGCCTTCTGGCGCTCCGGCGCGGCCCCGGGGGCGGCTGCACCGTTTCGCGGTATGGCGCGGATCCGTCATCGGCACGAACCGGCAGCCTGCCAGGTGAGAATCCGCGGCGACGCCTCGCTGGAGGTCACTTTCGACGAGCCGCAGTGGGCACCTGCTCCGGGCCAGTACGTCGTGCTTTACGACGGCGAGCAGTGCCTCGGGGGGGCGGTCATCAGTGGCATCGATGCACCGGACGCGACACGGGCGACGTCCGCGGAGTGCGTCGCTCGCGCAGCCTATCCGCTATAATTTGCCGCCGCTGCGGCCTGACCATTCGTCTGCATGCACCACCATTCGGCGTTTTGCTGGTGGGAGGACTCATCACGATCGATGCCGCGGCCGGAAAAACCTATACGAAACGGAGACCTGCAATGCCTGCTGCGATTGACGCCAAGTCCGTCCTCAAGGTCGGAAACACCGAGTACCAGATATTCCGGCTGGACGCCGTGCGCGAAGGCCATGTGGCACGCCTCCCTTTTTCTCTGAAGATCCTGCTCGAGAACCTGCTGCGCCATGCCCACAGCGGTGACGTGAGCGCCGCGGACATCAGTGCGCTTGCAGGCTGGGATCCCAAGGCCGAGCCGAAGCACGAAATCGCATTTACCCCGGCGCGTGTCATCCTGCAGGACTTCACCGGTGTACCAGCAGTGGTCGACCTGGCCGCGATGCGCGATGCTGTCGTCAAGCTCGGTGGCAAAGCCGACTCGATCAACCCTCTGTCCCCGGCCGAACTGGTCATCGACCACTCGGTGCAGGTCGACCGATTCGGCAGCGCCACAGCACTCGCCGAGAACATTGCCATCGAGTTCGAGCGCAACATCGAACGCTACTCTTTCCTGCGCTGGGGCCAGAACGCATTTCGCAATTTCAGGGTCGTACCGCCCAACACCGGTATCGTTCACCAGGTCAACATCGAGCACCTGGCACGCGTCGTTTTCGGTGTCGACAAGGACGGCGGGAAAGTGGCCTACCCGGACACCCTGGTCGGAACCGACTCACACACGACCATGGTCAACGGCCTGGGCGTGCTTGGCTGGGGCGTCGGTGGCATCGAGGCGGAAGCAGCCATGCTGGGCCAACCGGTGACCATGCTTATCCCTCAGGTTCTCGGGGTGCATCTCACGGGCAGCCTGCGCGAGGGCACCACCGCGACCGACCTCGTTCTGACGCTGACTGAATTGCTGCGGAAAAAGGGTGTGGTCAACAAGTTCGTCGAGTTCTTCGGGGACGGGCTGTCGAACCTGCCCCTGGCCGACCGCTCGACGCTGGCCAACATGTCTCCCGAATTTGGCAGCACCTGCGCCATTTTCCCGGTCGACCGCGAGACCATCCGTTATCTCGAGCTGACCGGACGGGACCCGGCCCAGGTAGCCCTGGTCGAGGCGTACGCCAGGACGCAGGGGCTGTGGCGGGAAGACGGCGCACAACAGCCACTGTACAGCGACGTCCTCGAACTCGATCTGGCCAGCGTGCAACCCACTGTTGCCGGGCCACGCCGGCCGCAGGATCGCCTGCCGTTGAAAGACGTTACCGCCGCCTATACCAGGCAGGTCACCGAAATCACTGCCGGCCGCGCCGGCAGCGGACACGCTCAGGTCGCCCGCGCTGGCAAGCGCTTCGAGATCGCGGACGGCGCCGTGGTGATTGCGGCCATCACCAGCTGCACGAACACGTCCAACCCGTCCGTGATGGTCGCCGCCGGTCTGCTGGCACGCAACGCCAGGCGCAAAGGCCTGGATACGAAGCCCTGGGTGAAGACAAGTCTCGCCCCGGGATCACGGGTGGTGAGCAATTACCTGGAGAAATCCGGGCTGCTCGGCGATCTGGATGCGCTGGGCTTCAACATCGTCGGCTACGGCTGCACCACCTGCATCGGCAATTCAGGCCCACTCGATCCGGCGATCGCCGAGGCGGTCACCAGCGAGCAGATCGTTGCATGCGCGGTGCTCTCCGGAAATCGGAATTTCGAGGGCCGCATTCATCCGCTCGTACGGATGAACTATCTTGCCTCCCCTCCGCTCGTGGTCGCCTACGCGCTTGCCGGCTCACTGACCGTGGATATTGCTACCGAAGCGCTCGGCACTGGCAGCGATGGCAAGCCGGTCTATCTGAAGGACGTCTGGCCGGACCAGAAGGAAATCCAGGCGGTGATTTCCCGCACCATCGACTCGGCGATGTTTCGCAGCAGCTACGCCAGCGTTTTCGATGGCGACAGCAACTGGAAGAAGGTGCCGACCCCCGCCGGCGAGATCTACGCCTGGGACGAGACATCGACCTACGTGCGCAACCCGCCGTACTTTGAGGGTATATCGGCGCAGCCCGCGCCCATCCGTGATATCAGGGCCGCCCGTGTGCTGGCCCTGCTCGGCGACTCCGTGACCACCGACCACATCTCCCCGGCCGGTTCCATTGCCAGGAACAGCCCCGCAGGGCGCTACCTCGTCGAACACGGGGTGGAACCGAAGGACTTCAACTCCTATGGGTCCCGGCGCGGCAATCACGAGGTGATGATGCGCGGCACCTTCGCCAACATCCGCCTGCGCAACCAGCTCGTCCCGGGGGTGGAAGGTGGTGTCACGATTCACCTGCCGGGCAACGAACAGATGAGCATCTACGACGCGGCCATGCGTTACCAGGGCGATGGTGTGCCGCTGATCATTCTGGCCGGCAAGGAATATGGCAGCGGCTCATCGCGCGACTGGGCGGCGAAGGGCACCATGCTGCTCGGAGTGAAAGCCGTGATCGCCGAGAGCTACGAGCGCATTCATCGATCGAACCTGATCGGCATGGGTGTGCTGCCGCTCGAGTTCGAGCCGGGCAAGAGCGCTGGATCACTTGGATTGAACGGCCGGGAAACCTTCGACATCACCGGTCTCGCGGGTGCAACTCCCAGCCGGGTCAGGGTCAGCGCACACCGCGACGACGGCACGCATGTGGAGTTCGAGGCACGGGTGCGCATCGACACGCCGAAGGAACGCGAGTACTACGCTCACGGCGGTATCCTCCACTACGTGCTGCGGCAGCTCGCGGGGTCGGCCACTTCGAGTTAGCGCGGCGTTCCGCAAATACTGTTGACGGTCTGTGATGGGCGGACCGCCCGGAGGCGGGGGTCTCCGCCCAAAGCGAGTATCGGGGAGCGACGGCGGAGACCTCCCGCCGAAATGGCGGTCATTTCGGGCACATTAATTGCGGGACGCCGCACAAGGAGCCTGTTCATGCCACCTGCGCTGATCTCCCTGCCGGGCTGAGAGCGAAGCTCATGGCACCGGCTGAAAACCTCATCGACATCGGCGCCAACCTCGCCCATGACAGCTTCGATCACGACCGCCGCGAGGTCATCACCCGCGCCGCGGCGGCGGGCGTGCGGCGCATCATCATCACCGGCAGCACCGCGGCGAGCAGCCGTGCAGCTCTCGGGATCGCCAGGCAGTTTCCGCAGCGGATGTTCGCCACCGCTGGCGTCCACCCCCATCACGCCAGCGAGTTCGGGCCGGAGACAGCTCCACTGCTGGTGGAATTGTCGACCCACGAGGAGGTCGTCGCCATTGGAGAATGTGGGCTCGACTATTTTCGGGACTTGTCGCCCCGACTCGCTCAGCAGCGCGCGTTTGAGCGACAGCTGACACTGGCCTCGACCGTGGGCAAACCGGTGTTTCTGCACCAGCGCGAGGCTCACGATGATTTTCTCGCCATCCTCCGCGAGCAAATTCGCGACATCAGGGGCGGGGTCGCGCATTGCTTCACCGGCACGAGGGACCAGATGAATGCCTACCTGGACCTTGGCCTTTATATCGGTGTGACGGGCTGGATCTGCGACGAGCGCCGTGGCGGTGACCTGCGCAACGCGGTTGCCGGACTGCCACTCGATCGCGTGATGATCGAAACCGACGCGCCCTACCTGTTGCCGCGGTCGCCCGGGACGAACACCGCCAGTCGGCGCAATGAGCCGGCTTACCTGAACCTGGTGCTGGACATGACCGCAGGTTGCATGGGTGTCGACATCGACACCCTGGCGCTGGCGACCACCCGCAACGCCGAGCGGCTCTTCGGTCTGCCCGCCTGGCGCCCGGACTGAGCCCTGTCAGGCCCGCGTGCTCCGAGCCGCTTCGCGCAGGCGGGCCCATGCCGCATCGAGCGCTGGGCTGGCGGCCGTCGCTGCCGGCGCGTCGGCAGTCCTCTCCAGCTCGGCAAGAAAGTGATCGACCGTCGTCACATCCGCTGGCAGCGCTGTGGTGAACTGCGCCCTCGCGGTGAACAGCACTTGTCCGGTCACCGGGGTGTCCGGGAGCAGTCGGTTGACAGCCGCAACCCGGTCGTACAGGGGCGGCAAGGGATTCGGAAAAGTCGACCGCTTGCCCCCCGAGAGAACCGTCCAGTCCTGCATCGACTCACTGCCAAAGACGTGGCCTGCCACGTCACGCACGTCCACCACCAACACACCACTTCTGGTAAGCAGCGCGTATTCGATATGGATCTGCCCCGCTTCGCCGTCAGAAATCAACACCCCGGACAGCAGGTCACGGGCGCCGCGGCGCAGACGCTCTGGCAACGATCTTGCCCTGCGCCGTTGCCGCAACCACCACGCCAGGGCGAAGGAGGAGACCGCAAGCAAGCCAAGGACAAAGAGAACCATGCCCAGCTCGTCTGGCGACAACAGACTGTTGAGATCATCCATCTGGTTGCGATCGACCCTATAGTCGGCTGGCGATCTCGCTGAGCTGCGCCGGGATGGTGTCGAAGCGGGTCGGCAAGGTCAGAAGCCTTGCCAGTTCCTGCGGCGGCTCGACCTTCGCGCCGATCAACGGCTCGACCACCGTGTCGAATTTGGCCGGATGCGCCGTCGCCACGACGATCCAGTGCGAGGCCCTGCGTTCGGCCGCCGGCAGTTGGCGGTAAACGTGAAGAGCCGTGGCCGTGTGGGGACACCAGGGCAAGCCGTGCAGCCGGTACTCGAGGCGGATCGATTCGCGAATCTCTGCATCGGTGACGGGCACCGCGGCTACCTCGCCACGAATTGACTCGACACCACCGCAAAGGTCCCTCAGCCGCTCCATATTGCTCGGGTTACCGACGTCCATGGCCGATGCGAGTGTCGCCATCGTCGCCCTTGGCAACCACTGACCGGTCGCGAGGAAATCCGCCACGGTGGTATTGGCGTTGGTGGCCAGCATGATGCGATCGATTGGCAAGCCCATTCGCTTCGCCCAGACGCAGGCAAAGCCGTTACCCAGGTTTCCTGTCGGAACGATGAAGCTCGGGGCCTTGCCGGTGCTTCGAAAATGCTCGAGGCTCGCCTTGGCGTAATAGGCGGCCTGCGGCAGCAGGCGTCCCACATTGATGCTGTTCGCCGAGCACAACTGGTGGCTGTTCCTCAAAACCGGGTCGGCAAAAGCCTCCTTGACCAGCCTCTGGCAGTCGTCGAACTCGCCGCGAACGGCCAGCGAAGTGACGTTACCGCCCCAGCAGGTCAGCTGGTGCTGTTGCCGCGGCGACACGCGGCCGTCGGGGAACAGGACGAGCACGCGAACGCCGGTTCGGCCGTGAAACGCGGATGCAACCGCTCCGCCGGTATCGCCCGAGGTGGCAACGAGAATAGTCACCGGCGGTCGTGCATAACGCCCGTCGCGGATGATCTGCTCCATCGATGCCGCCAGGAATCGCGCACCGACGTCCTTGAACGCCGCGGTCGGCCCATGAAACATCTCCAGGACCGAAAGCCCGTTCTCGACCGGACGCAGCGGGACAGGAAAGTTCAGTGCCTCACGACAGATGGCCGACAACAGTCGCTCCAGCGATGATCCCTCCATAAAAGGAGCGAGCAATCGCTGCGCAACGTCTGGAAACTCCACCGCCCCATCGAATGTCGGTGCGCTGAACTCCGGCAGGACGACCGGTACGTACAGTCCGCCGTCCGGTGCCGTACCACTCATGATGGCCTGCTCGATGCAGACCTCCGAGTGATTCTCACGTGTGCTGCGATATTTCATCGTGCTGGCACTCAGCGCGCCGGACCCAGGTAGGACGCCAGTCGGAGCACGTCGGCGAACACGCCTGCGGCCGTAACCGCCGGACCAGCCCCGGGTCCCTGCACCACCAGCGGGTTGGCGCTGTAGCGACTGGATTCGAAGCGGACGACGTTATCGGTCAGGTTCATGTGTGCGAACGGATGATCGGCCGCGAGCGCCTCCAGCCGCACTGTAGCGCCGCTGCTGCGATCCAGGCGCCCCACATAGCGCAGCACCCTGCCGCTGCTGCGGGCATCTTCCAACCGCTGCAGCATCGTGTCGTCGTGCCGGGACAGCTGCCGCAGAAACTCATCTATCGGCAATTCTCTGAGAGCGTCGGGCACCAGGCTTTCCACCTGTACGTCGGCCATCTCCAACCGCAGGCCCATCTCGCGTCCGAGGATGATCAGTTTGCGGGCAAAGTCCACTCCGGAAAGGTCATCGCGTGGATCCGGCTCCGTGTACCCCTTTTCACGAGCCTCCTGCACTATTGCCGAGAACGGGCGCCGACCGTCGAACACGTTGAACAGATAGGCAAGCGTGCCCGACAGGATACCCTCGATGCTCACGATCTCATCACCCGTCTGGTTGAGGTCACGCAAGGTGCCGATGACGGGCAACGCCGCACCAACTGTCGTCTCGTACAGAAAGTAAACGTGATGTCTTCGGCTCTCGCTGAACAGCTGATCGTAGTCGGCCAGGGGGCCGCTGTGCGCCTTCTTGTTCGGAGTAACGACATGCATTCCGTTCCGGAACCAGTCGACATAGCGCTCGGCGACCCCGTCGCTGGCACTGCAATCGACGATGGCGCTGTGAGGCAGGTAATCCGATTTGACGTGTGCACTGAACCGGGCCCAGTCGAGCGGCTCTGCCTTGTCCTGTATCGCCTCCCGCCACCGCCCCAGATCCACGGCCCGGTCCGCCAGGTGCATCCGTGTCGAGGTCGCGATCCCTCTTACACGCAGGTCGAGGCCGAACTCCTTCCTCAGCCTTCCGGCCTGCGCGGCCATCTGGTCTAGCAATGTGCCGCCGACATTTCCCGGTCCGATGATGCCCAGGGAAACGGTCTTCGCGGACAGGTAGAAACCGGAGTGGACAGCCCGCAGTGCCCGGGTCGCCTCCTGCTTGTCGATAACCGCAGAGATGTTGCGCTCCGATGAGCCCTGGGCGATGGCCCTCACGTTGATCCCGGAATTGCCTAGCGTGCCGAAGAACTTGGCTGCGATGCCAGGCAGACCGGCCATACCGTCGCCCACCACCGCGATAATGCTGCAATTACGCTGTACATCGACCCGCTGGATCTGCCCCTGCTGAAGCTCGAGTGCGAAGGCATCCCGCACGACCTGCTCGACCCGCACCGCCTGTTTCCCCGGCACCGCAAAACAAATGGAGTGCTCAGAGCTCGCCTGGGAAATCAGGATGACCGATATACCAGCGGCCCGAAGACTGCCGAACAAGCGGTCTGCCGTGCCAGGCACTCCGATCATCCCGGTTCCCTCCAGGTTCACCAGCGCCACATCATCGACCGAGGTAATCCCCTTGATCTGGTCGGCCGCGCTGCCCGCGTCCCGACCGATCCGCGACCCGGGTGCCGCGGGATTGAAGGTGTTCTTGATGTAAATCGGAATCGATCGGGAGACCGCGGGGGCCATGGTCTGGGGATGAATGACCTTGGCGCCAAAGTAGGCTAACTCCATCGCTTCGTTGTAGGACAACTCGCTGATGATGGACGCTTCCGGCACCCGGTTCGGGTCGGCGCTCATGACACCATCGACATCCGTCCAGATCACTATTTCGGAAGCATCGAGCAGTCCTCCAATGATCGAGGCGGAGAAGTCACTGCCATTCCGGCCGAGCGTCGTGTAGAGACCATTTTTCTCGGAAGCTATGAACCCCGTGACGACGGCGATGCCATTATCGATGTTCGCAAACTGCTCGGCGGCGCGCGCCTGCGACTCCGCCCACTGCACAGCGGGCCCCATCTCTCCGTGCTCGATCACGATCACCTGGCGGGCGTCGATCCAGCGCACCTGCCGCGAGGCGTCGCCACGCCGCATGGCGTCGAGGTAGGCCGCCAGGAGGCGCGATGACCACAGTTCACCGTAGCCGGCGATAAGGTCGCGGCTCCGGTCGGCCGCCGAGCGCACCAGCGATATCGCCTGGAGGACATCCTCGGCGTCGGCGAGGTCTGACTCGAACGCCTCCAGCACCGGTTGGGCCATAACCCGATCGGCCAGGAGTGCCTGGACGGCAGCGCGATAGCGCTCGGCCAACGCTTCGAGTCCCGGCCTGATGCTGGCGCTGCTGCCTTCGGCAGCGCTGACCAGCGCCAGCAATGCGTCCGTCATCTTGGCCATGGCGGAGACCACCACGGCTTGCCGCCTGGCGGGGTTGGAGAGGAGGATCTCGGCGACACGACGGATGCACCCAGCATCCGCCATACTGGTCCCGCCGAACTTGTGCACCAGCCATCTTTCGGTTGACATCGGATTTTCCCGTTGCGGGCACGGCGCCCCGGTCATCGCTCGATTTGCAGATCCGGGTGCCACGCTCTCGAAAAGCGCGTAATAATAACTGTATCGGACACGGCTTAGCAGCCTGACCGTCACCCTGGCAGGGGAAATCCTGACAGACTGGCGACGCCCGGTTCCGCCGGCCCAGAGACAAGAAGAAATCCATGCCGAAAATCTTCGTAGCGACCGCCGACCAGGCTCAGGACCGACAGGACCTCGACAAGTCGATTGTCCATGCCGTAGACCGCGGCTTTTTTGCCTGGGGCTTGCCGCCAGAGGACGGCCACGTGGAGAACTGGTTTCGCATGGCCAAGGGCGATTACGTTCTCATCGGCTACAAGGGAGCCTACCGTCACTACGGCAAAGTGCTGGGGCGCTACCAGAATGAGAAGGCCGCCCGCGCGATATGGGGCGAAGACGTTGCCGGCGAGGAGCTGCGGCAATACATGTTCTTCCTGAGCGAACCAATTCCGATTGGCCAGCCCTACGACGCTCTTGCTGATTACCTCCCGACCGATTTCGCTCCATTCGAGCGTATCGAGGATTTTGTCCATGAGCGGATCACCGCTGAATTTGGCTCCACCGAGAGATTCATACGCAAACGGCTGCTGAACAGCTCCGCTGGCGGGCCGATGCTCGACATCAGCGGCATGATACAGATTTCCGAGCGTGAACTTGCTCGCCTGCAGACGTTCGACCCGGATAACAGCAAGGCAGGCCGTAACCAGGTGATCGAGAACATCCTGCGTCGCCGTGGCCATCCGGCGTTTCGCCAGCAACTCCTCGCCGCCTACGAAGGGCGATGCGCCATCACCAATTTCAACGCGATCGAAGCGCTCGAGGCTGCCTACATCATCCCGTATAGGGGCAAGTTCACCCACCACCCCTCCAACGGTTTACTGCTGCGCTCCGATTTGCACACGTTGTTCGACCTCGGCAAGCTTGCCATCGACACACGCAGCATGACGGTCATCCTACCCGACGATCTCATCGGCACCAGTTACAAGATCCTGCACGGCCGCCCCCTTCGCTATCCAACCAACGATGAACAGCGGCCAAGCACCGAAGCTCTCGACCTGCACCGGCGACTGGCGGGCCTGTAATCAATGGGCATCGCCACAAGAACAAGAAATAATGTTATAAACACTCTCTATTGCACTGTTTCTTAATATAATTAATTTTTCAAAGACACCCGCACCCGAGCTGGTTTCCTTACGTCAGCAGGCTTGTCTCCCAAGGTCGTCAACCCGAAAATTCCCATCATGCTGATGACTCGCCAAGAATTTCTCGACTGGCCGCGTAAAGCCATCACGCTGCTCGGCATGTCAGGAGTCGGCAAGACCACTCTCGCGCACCGCTTGCCGACTGATCGCTGGTTTCATTATTCAGGCGACTATCGCATCGGAACGCGATACCTGTCCGAACACATCGTCGACAACTTCAAGCGTGAGGCCATCAAGGTTCCCTTTCTGCGCGACCTGCTACGCAGCGACTCGATCTACATTCAGAGCAATATCACGGTTCATAACCTGGAGCCGATCTCGACCTTTCTCGGCAAGATTGGCCGGGGTGACTCCGGCGGACTGCAACTCGCCGAATTCAATCGCCGCCAGCGCCTGCACAGGGATGCGGAAGCATCGGCAATGAAGGATGTCGCCGATTTCATCATCAAGGCCAAGGAGATCTATGGTTACGATCACCTCATAAACGATGCGGGTGGCAGCATTTGCGAAATAGACGATCCCGACATGCTGCGGGTGCTGTCGGAGAATACGTTGATCCTGTATCTACGCGCCGGGCCCGAAATGGAAGACGAACTGATCCGGCGCGCAGTAGCGCACCCGAAGCCCCTCTACTACCGCGAAGATTTTCTGGATGAGCGGCTGCGGGAGTATCTCCAGCTCGAAGGCCACGCCTCACCCGACGACATCTGTCCTGACAGGTTTGTACGCTGGATTTTTCCCGCCCTCGTGCGTCATCGCCGCCCGCGTTATGAGCGTATCGCGACGCATTATGGCTATACCACGGACGCGACCGACATCGCCGGGCTGAGAGACGAAAAGGACTTCCTGGAACTCGTGGCAATCGCCATCGAACGTAAGCAAGCGCGCCACTGAGCCACCCCGGAAGCGGATGGCAGTCGTCAAGAAACGTATTCGGGTCTTTGACCGTGAGATGGCCTTCGTCGAGGCCGGCGAAGGCGATCCCATCGTATTTCTTCATGGCAACCCGACGTCCAGTTACCTCTGGCGCGGAATCCTGCCGCAATTGGCTGGACAGGCCCGATGTCTCGCCCCGGACCTCATGGGAATGGGCGATTCCGACCCACTGCCGGCGAACACCGAGTACCGCTTCACCGAGCATTACCGGCACCTGGAAGGCGCTCTCGACCGTCTTGGCATCACCGACGGTGTCACTCTCGTGCTGCACGACTGGGGCTCGGCGCTCGGCTTCCACTGGGCGGCCTCGCATCCCGAGCGGGTGCGCGGCATAGCCTACATGGAGGCGATCGTGCGGCCCCTCACCTGGAACGAATGGCCAGAGGCCAGCCGCGGGCTGTTCCAGGCGCTCAGATCGGCGAAGGGCGAGGAACTGATCCTGCAGCGCAACCTGTTCATAGAGAAGATTCTGCCGGGATCAGTCCTGCGTGAACTGAACCCCGAGGAAATGGACGAGTATCGACGGCCGTTCAGCTCGGGCGCCGAGTCACGCCGGCCGATGCTGGCCTGGCCCCGGGAACTCCCCATAGATGGCACACCCGCAGATGTCGTCGGGATCGTCACCGCTTATGCGAGTTTCATGGCAGCGAGCGCCGCGCCAAAGTTGTTCATCAACGCCGATCCTGGCGCGATCCTCACCGGCCCCGCTCGCGAATACTGTCGCAGCTGGCCGAACCAGACGGAGGTGACCGTGCGAGGCAGTCACTTTGTGCAGGAGGACTCACCCCAGGAAATATCCGCGGCCCTGAGCGACTGGTACGCAACATTGAAAAGCTGAAAGCCCATGGGAATCTACACTCGCCGTATTCTGCCGTGGCTGATCGACCGCGGGATGCGCAACAAGGCGCTGGCGAAGTACCGGCCGAGGGTCCCTGCACATGCGTCGGGCCGTGTACTCGAGGTCGGCATTGGCGCCGGGCTGAACTTTTCCCACTACGGCCCGGACGTCGAGCATCTTTTCGGACTGGAGCCGTCCGATGCACTGCGGGCCACAGCGGCAGGCGCCGCGGAGGGCCTGCCGTTTCCCGTAACGCTGATCGGCTCTGGAGCGGAGGCGATTCCGCTAGACGACCACAGCATCGATACCATCGTGAGTACCTGGACGATGTGCTCGATCCCGCAGCTAGAGCCCGCGTTGCAGGAGATGCGGCGCGTACTGAAGCCCGACGGTCGCTTGCTGTTCATGGAGCACGGACGCGCCCCCGATACCGAAGTCGCCCGGCTGCAGGACCGGCTCACTCCGGTTTTTCTCTGCCTTGCCGGCTGCAATCCTGGCCGGCCCATGGGACAGCTGATTACCGATGCCGGTTTCCGGTTCCACGAGATCCAGATGGACTATCTGGAAGGGCCGAGATTCATCGCCTATCACTACATCGGTGACGCACGGCCTCGCTGAAACGTCCTGAATTCAGGCTTGGGACAAGCGGGTTCGTCCGCTAGACTGGGCTCTGAAACCGAGCGCAGACAGCAACCGGCGCCAGGATAATCAACACCACCCGGAAGCCCGCCAGGCCGGCCTCCCTCACGGATCAATGCACATGAGCCAGAATCAGTCACCCCGCCCCCTGGACGGCTTCCGCGTGCTCGAGCTCGGGCAACTGCTGGCCGGCCCGTTCACCACCAGCATGCTCGGTTACTTCGGCGCAGAGGTCATCAAGATCGAGCCACCGGGTAGCGGCGATCCGATCCGCACCTGGCGGGTCATGCAGGACGGTGTTTCGCTGTGGTGGCATAGCCTTGGCCGCAACAAAAAGTGCGTGACGGTCAACCTGCGCAGCCAGAAGGGTCGGGACATCGTGCGCCAGCTGGCGGCGACCGCCGACATACTGGTCGAGAACTTTCGGCCGGGAACCATGGAGAAGTGGGGGCTCGGACCGGAGGATCTACGCCGGGACCACCCGGAGCTGATCTACACCCGCATCTCCGGCTACGGCCAGAGCGGGCCCTACGCCTCCCGTCCTGGATTCGCATCGGTCTGTGAAGGGGTTGGCGGGTTCCGCTACGTCAACGGTTTTCCGGGCGAGCCCCCGGTGCGCCCGAATCTCAGCCTCGGCGACACCCTGGCCGCGGTGCACTCCGTCATCGGCATCTTGCTGGCCTGCGTGCATCGTCTCAAGGGCCGCGGCAATAGCGGCCAGGTCATCGACACGGCGATTTACGAGGCCGTATTCAACATGATGGAGGGTGTCATCCCCGAGTACTCCGGCGCCGGCATCATCCGTGAGCCGTCCGGTTCGACCCTGACGGGTATCGTTCCGACCAATACCTATCGCTGCAGCGACGGCAAGTTCGTGATTATCGGCGGCAACGGCGATTCCATCTACAAGCGCCTGATGAATGCCATGGGACGCTCCGACCTTGCCGATGATCCGCGCATGGCGGATAACGCTGGACGCGTCAAGCATGAGCAGGAAATCGATGCGGCCATTGCCGCATGGACCAGCACGTTGAAGGCCTCAGACGTGCTGGCGACGCTCGACAGCGTCAACGTGCCTGCCGGCCCGATCTACAGTGTAGTCGACATGATGGAAGACGAGCATTTCCGGGCACGCGGACTTTTTGAACAGGTCGAAGTAAATGGAAAGACGCTGGAGATCCCGGCGATGATACCGTTTCTGAGCGACACGCCGGGCCGCACTGAGTGGCCAGGGCCGCAGATCGGCGCGCACAACCACGAGGTCTTCGGCCGGCTGCTGGGCTATTCCGATGCTGAACTCGCGCAACTGCAGCAGGACGGTGTGATCTGAATCGGCACATTGCATGTGCGGTCCGTTCCTTGGCTGCTCGAGCGAAGGCAATACCGAGAGCCAGTGACTCGTGGGACCACATCGGACGGAATACGGGCGCGGCCGGAGGACTGATGAACCGCCTCCGCTGCTTCGTCTGATCAGGAGAACCCAATCAGCGCCCTGAGGAGCGCCGCGTGGTCGGAAACGAGCCGGTCCGCGCCGGCGATCGACAGACTCGCGCCGTCAGCCGCACCGGTCAGCACACCAATCGTTCGCATGCCGGCAGCGCGGCCTGCGCGCATGTCGTCGCTGGTATCGCCGACGTATACGGCCTCGGACGCAGCGCAACCGAGTTTCTCCAGGCAAAGCAGTAGACCGTCCGGATGCGGCTTCGGCCGGCCAACCTGGTCGGCCGTGACGATCGGGTCGAAATAATCGAGCACTTGCTCCCGCCGCAAGGGCAGAAACGACTCGCCTCGTGAGCCGGTCACGATCGCCAGACGAAGACCGGCGTCCTGCAGGCGCCGGAGCGAGACCGGCAGGCCGGGAAATACATGGACGGATTCCCGGAGCACCTGCGACCAGTGGCGCAGGGTTTCGCGGCGAAGAATCGAGACTATTTCCGGATCACGGCGGGCCTGCGAGGGCAGGATCAGGTCCCAGAGCGACTCCCCCTCGTTCAGGGCCCGCCGGACGGCGTCCAGTGCCACGCGGTAGCCGAACATGGCGGCAGCACGCCCTGCGGCGATCTGGATGCCCTCGATCGAATTGACCAGCGTGCCATCGACGTCGAATACGACAGCGCGGACGCCGGACATGTCCGTCGCGGCAATGTCGATCTCGTCGCCATCGCGAAGATCGAATTGATGACGCAAGGGAACCGCGGCGATTAGTTCTACCTGCGACGGATCGTATCCCGGCACCTGTGGCAGGACGATCGCTCCGGGAATCCGGCCGCCGATTCGCACTGGCACACAAACCGCATGACATGCGTCACCGTCCGGTGTCGTGAGCTTCTCGCCGTGCGTCGAGCGGACACGCTTCCAGACGCTACGAGCCGGCCCGGAATCCAGTTGCAGGTTGAGCGTGCCCGGATGCGGGTCGACGCCGAGCTGCGCGATCAATGCATGTCGCGCCCACTCGAGGCTCGTAAACCGGGCACCCTGCCCCAGACCGCTCGTGACTCGCCCTGTCAACTCCCAGGCAGCCATGTTGTTCTTTGTTTCGCCCGCGGGAGCACCATTTTGCAGAGTGGACAGCACGCAAAGCAAATCGGCCGTATGTCATGCCGAGCGTCGCCGCTGCGCATAGAATCCCCGCCTCGGGCGTCGTGACGCCACTGGATCGGATTTCCATGACAGACCAGGCATTTGGTGCCGACTTCTCGGTTGAGTTGATCTCCCGCATCAGCGCGGCCATCGGCCTGCGGGAGGTTCAGTCCCGGTCCGGCGGGCCGTTGCTCGAACTGGTGAACATTGTCGACGGCACCGGGGCCGGAGCGCTGCGGCTGTGGGCCATCACGGACGACAACCAGCTCGACCGGCTGATCCACTGGCGGCTGCTCAGCCCGCCGGTCGACACCAATCTCCTCTTCCTGTTCGGCCGGCCGGGCACCGCGGTGCCGCATTTCCACGCCCAGGTCGTGCAGTTCGGACCAGACGCCTGCGTATACAACGCGGATATCATCCCGCGGCTAGACGCCGTGGAGCATCCCGACCATTTCACCGAGGTTTACGGCCCCATCACCAAGGCGTTCTGGACGGCGACGACAGACCGGCAAAACGTCTGCTCGATGGCGCCGGCCAACCCGGCCATTGCCGTCTACCTGTCACCGTGGAGCATTGCCGCCGGGCGCCCGACCAACCGGGAAGAACTGCGACGGGTGACTCCGAGCATCCTCGCCTACCTCGACCATTGCCTGGCTCTCGCGCGATCGATGACCTACACGGGAGCCACGGCCGAGGAACTCGCCAGCCGCGACCGACGTCACCTCGAGTTATTGCATAGCGAGACGCTTGATCCGCGGTCGTGGAAGGGTGTTCACCGCGTCCTCGGCGCGGAAGTCGCCCAGCACATCCGTGAAGTCCTGCACGCGCCTGTCCGTTGAGCTTGTCGACGGACCATCTTTTATTTTCCATGTGGAGTAATACTCGATGAAGATCGCCATAGTCGGAGCCGCCTACACAGGCATGGCCGCAGCGCGCCATCTGCGCAAGCTCGGTCACACGGTCAGCGTGACCACCACGCGGCCGGAACGCGCCGCAGAACTCGAATCCATGGCAGACCGCGTGATCGTCATGAAGGGTAGCGATGCCGCCAGGATGCGTGAACTGATTGCGGGAGCCGATGTCGTGATACTCAGCATGGCCGGCGGTCTCGGCGTGAAGGACGGCAAGCCCTACATGGACCCTGTTGCCTATCGCGACTCCTACGTTGGCACTGCCGAAGGCCTCTCCGCTGCGCTCGATGCGGCACCAGACCTGAAGCAGATCATTTTCTGCAGCTCGCTCAACGCGTACGGTGACGCCCATGGGGTCAGTCCCGTCACCGAGGCGACACCGCCGAATGCTGCCTCGCCAGCGGCCCAGGTGTTCGTGGAAACCGAGCAGAAGCTCTCCGCGCTCGAAGGCGGGGGTCGGCGGGTGTGTAATTTCCGCACGGGAACCATCTATGGACCGGGCCGCGAGCACCGCAACGAACTCAAGCATATCGCCGGCAAGCAGATTCCCTTCGATGGCGCCTCCGACGCCATGCTGATCCACCGGGACGACGTGGTGCGGGCCATCGTCTTTGCCATTGAAAAAGGCCTTTCCGGGCTTTACAACCTCTTCAACGATATCGCGGACAACAAGCAGCAGTTCTTTGCCCGGGTGTGTGAACGGGAGGGCCTGGAGCCGGTCACCTGGCTCGGCGTCGTCAAAGGCCCGAGACAGGTCTCCAATGGGAAGATCAAGTCGGAGGGCTTCTCCTTTGCAGACCCGCTCGGGGAGCGCGAAGGTGATGACCTCCTGAGCTGACCGATAGAGTCAGCTACCTCGGCTGCGGCTTCAGCGATACCCAGACCTCGCCGTTGCGCTCCTCGCAGGGGAGCGTGGTCAGCGGTGCAGGCGCCTTGCCCATGGCAATCGCCCGATGAGTCCACTTCGGCATCGGCAGGCCGAGGACGGCGCTCACCCAATCCAAATTGCGGCCGGTGCACAGGTCGAACCGGGAATTGTGCCAAGGGCACGTGACCACATTGCCCTCAACCTTGCCGCGGGCAAGCGACATGCCCATGTGCGGACATCGATCGACAACCGCGCAGATCCGTCCGTTCACCCTCGAGACCAGGATCCTCGTTCCCTCGATTCGGCTGGCAAAGAGTTCCCCCTCACGGATCTCCTCCGAAGGCGCAACACGCGTCATGTCCATGAAATCTCCCATCTCCACATGAAGACCACCGTTAGCCCTGATTGTAGCCCGCTGGTCGACGCTCTCCACTATCCCGCACTATTCATGAAAGCGGCATCGAGCGCGGGTAGGCCAATGAGGAGCCACAGGAAATCGACAACGCAAAGTATCGGCAGCTTGTCACCGCGGTCGCTGCCTATCGCGGCCATGCTACCCAGCCCGTCCGGAGACGGCGGTCAGGATTTCCCCGCGCACCGTACCCGGCCGGAACACCGTGCAGCCTTTCAACCCCATCTCGTGCGCACGGTCGAAGATATTGCAGAAGTCTTCGAAGGATGTTTGGGCGGGAACATTGATCGTCTTGGCGATCGCGTTGTCGACCCAGGGCTGCAGGCAAGCCTGCATGC
>JAKLLP010000060.1:0-1642 GCA_023150055.1 Gammaproteobacteria bacterium
CCGGGGCGTCGGCGTCGAGGCAGGATTCTGTTTCCGAAACATTACGAAACTGTGACAAAAGAGAAATAATCGCCCCGCAGGCGGCCTGCCGCCGTGAGCGCGGCCAGGGCGCAGTCAGTGGACAGGAAGCCGGATACGGGCGAGGAAAACCGCCGCCATCAGCCGAACCGGCCGGTGACGTAGTCCTCGGTCAGCTTGTGGCTGGGGTTCGTGAATATCTTGTTGGTCGGCCCCACCTCGACGAGGTTGCCGAGGTGGAAGTAAGCGGTGCGCTGCGATACGCGAGCTGCCTGCTGCATGGAATGGGTCACGATTGCGATCGCGTACTTCTCGCGCAACTCGTCGATGAGATCCTCGATGCGCGCAGTGGCAATCGGATCCAGCGCCGAACACGGCTCGTCCATGAGGATCACCTCCGGATTGACGGCGATGGCGCGCGCGATGCACAGCCGTTGCTGCTGGCCACCGGACAGGCCGGTACCGGGCTCGTCCATGCGGTCCTTCACCTCGCCGAGCAGCCCGGCCTTGTCGAGACTGCCGTAGACGATATCGTCCAGCTCCTTGCGGCTGCCGGCGAGGCCGTGAATGCGCGGCCCGTAAGCCACGTTTTCGTATATGGACTTCGGGAACGGGTTCGGCTTCTGGAACACCATGCCTACGCGGGCGCGCAGCAGCACGACGTCCATGTCTTTGGCGTAGATATCCTGGCCGTCCAGCCTGAACTCGCCATCCACCCGCGCTGACTCGATCGTGTCGTTCATCCGATTCAGGCAGCGGATGAAGGTCGACTTCCCGCAGCCCGACGGGCCGATCAACGCCACGACCTCGTTTCTGCCGATATCGAGATTGATGTTCTTCAGCGCGTGGGTTTCTCCATACCATACATTACTGTTGCGCACGGTTATGACCGCATCGCTCGCCTCGACATTACCCACGGTCTCGAACTCAGGTCCCACCACGGTCAATCCGGGGCTCGCCCCTTTGCCGTCTGTCTTTTGCCCGTCATTGGCCACGGCAGCTCCAGGAAAACTCATATCGCGCTCCGTTGTTACCACAGTCCCGCCCTCGGGTCACTGCATTTTCCGAGTCAGGTTCACCAGCGGCGCTCGAATCGGTTGCGCAGCCATACTGCGAGGATATTCATCATCAGCAGAAACACCAGCAGGACCATGATCGCGGCCGAAGTCCGTTCCACGAAGGCGCGTTCCGGGCTGTCGGCCCAGAGATAGACCTGCACCGGCAATACCGTCGACGGGTCCAGCGGTGTCTGCGGGACATCGACCACGAACGCCACCATGCCGATCATGAGCAGCGGCGCAGACTCTCCGAGCGCCCTCGCCATGCCGATGATCGCGCCGGTGAGCATGCCGGGCATTGCCAGCGGCAGGACGTGGTGGAACACCGTCTGCATCGAGGATGCGCCGACGCCGAGCGCCGCCTCACGCACGGAGGGCGGCACCGATTTTATCGCGGCCCGCGAGGCAATGATGACGACCGGCAAAGTCATCAACGTCAGCACGAGCCCTCCGACCAATGGCGCCGAGCGTGGCAGGCCCAGGAAGTTGATGAAAACCGCCAGACCGAGCAGCCCGAACACGATCGACGGCACGGCGGCGAGATTGTTGATGTTGACTTCGATGAG
>JAKLLP010000060.1:1652-9328 GCA_023150055.1 Gammaproteobacteria bacterium
ATCGACCCAGCGGTTGCGCGGCGCAAATTCCTCGAGGTAAATCGCGGCGGCAACCCCCAGCGGGAAGGACAGCAGCAGCGTGACCAGCAGCATGAAGAACGAGCCCTTGGTCGCGCCCCAGATGCCGGCGAGCTCTGGTTCCCGCGAATCGCCGGCGGTGAAAAAGGCACGATTGAAACGCAGCTCGATCCGTTCCTGCTCCATCAACAGGTCGATCCAGCCGAGCTGCCGTTCGCTGAGCTGACCGCCCTCGGCCGAGGAGCGGCCGACCGTGCCTTTAATCAGGATATCGAGTTGGTCGTCTGCGATCAGCCACACGCTGCGACGCTCGCCCAGCAATGCCGGAGATGCCAGCAACATGTCGCGCAGCTGATAGGCCGCCCCCGAGCTTACGAGCGACGCCAGCTCACGGCGCGCCTTGCGCTCCGTCACCTCGGGGAACAACTCGGTGAGCGCCGCACGAATCAACACCTGGTAATCCGCCGCGGCGAGCGTCTCGGCCCGGTACTCCCCGGACGGATCCAGGACCGCCTCGTCGAACACCACCTCGAGCCGCACATGGGTCTGGCGAAAAGCGGTGTAGCCATTGCCCACTATGGTCACGAGGAGGAAACCGAGGAATGACATTCCGAAAACCACGGAGAGCATCCCATACCACCGGAAGCGGTGCTCGCGCGCGTAGCGGCGCGCCAGGCCGGCCTGGACACGCGCGCGGCTTGACGACCCGGCGCCCGGGTCCCGGGTATCGGCGGGCAGCTCGACGTCGCTCATTCGTACTGCTCCCGATACCTGCGCACGACCCTCAATGCCACGACATTGAGGGCCAGCGTGACGATGAACAGCAGCAGGCCGAGCGCGAAGGCCGCCAGTGTCTTCGGGCTGTCGAATTCCTGGTCACCCACCAACAGCGTGACGATCTGGACCGTCACCGTCGTCACCGCCTCCAGCGGGTTTGCGGTCAGGTTGGCCGACAGCCCGGCAGCCATGACCACGATCATCGTCTCGCCGATCGCGCGGGACACGGCCAGCAGCAATGCGCCGACGATCCCGGGCAGTGCCGCCGGAAACACCACGCGCTTGATGGTCTCCGAGCGTGTCGCGCCGAGCGCCAGGGAACCATCGCGCAGCGACTGCGGCACGGCGTTGATCACGTCGTCGGACAAAGACGACACGAAGGGTATGATCATGACCCCCATGACGAGGCCGGCGCCGAGAGCGCTCTCCGAGGCGACGCTCAGCCCGAGCGATTCACCCGCCTGGCGCAGCAGAGGGGCCATGGTGAGCGCGGCGAAGTAGCCGTACACGACCGTCGGGATGCCGGCCAGCACTTCGAGCGCTGGCTTGACGACGGCGCGCACTCGCTGGGCGGCATACTCGGAAAGATAGATCGCAATCATCAGCCCGAGGGGCGCCGCGACCGCCATGGCAATGCCGGAGATGAGCAGCGTTCCGGCGAACAAGGGCACCGCGCCGAAAGCCCCCGATGAGCCGACCTGGTCGGCCCTGATCGCCGTCTGCGGACTCCACTCCAGACCGAAAAGAAAATCGAGCAGGGAAACCTGGCGAAAGAACAGGAACGCCTCGAAGGCGACCGAGAGAAGAATCCCGATCGTGGTAAAGATCGCCACCGTCGAGGCCGCGATGAGGACCAGCTTCAGGACATATTCCACCTGGTTGCGTGCCCGCAATTGCGGCTGGATCGTTCGATGCCCGATGAGGCCGCCAGCCAGGCACAATCCGATTGCCACCATCGACAGCACCCAGCGCGAGGACTCCTGGAGCTCGACCAGCAATGCTGCCGTCCCCTGCAGGTCCGACTGCTGCTGACTCATCGTCGCCGCGCCGGCGGCGATACCGCGAACGTCGTTGAGGACCAGGCCGAGCTGCGGTCCGGTGAGCACGTCGTAGGGAGCAGGCAGGGACGCCGCCACCCGCGCCATGATCAGCGTGTCGTTCGCCGCCAGCCAGATGACCACCGCCAACAGCGCCGGCAGGGCCGCGCACAGTGCACTGCGGTACCCGTAGTAGTCCGGCAACGAGTGCAGGTTCCGTATGGCCTGATAACCGCCGACGAGAGAGACGGCCTGGCGTCGCCCTGCCAGGAAAGCGGCCATGGTCAGGAACGCGAGGACAATGAACAAGGTCATCAACCGCATAGCGCGACCATGCCGAGTCTCTCTGTTGCAATCACGATAAACAGACGGCGGCCGCTGCAGCCGGCCGCCGTCTCACACACCCACATCTCTCCGGATGCACGCGCACCCGGGAAACACGTTGTTATTCCAGCGCCGCCATGGGCGTCATCGCAGCGGCAGCCTTCTGCACGGCCGCCAGCTCCGCCGCGGGCAGGGGAATCAAACCCTTTTCCGCGAGATAGCCCTCGCCGCCCATCGACCTGTTGCTGGTGAACTCCTGCACGAACTCCCGAAGTCCGGGTATGGCCCCGACGTGGGCCTTCTTGACGTAGACAAACATGGGACGTGACACGGGGTAGGCGCCCTCGGCGATCGACTCGAAGGTCGGCTCCACGCCGTCCACTGTCGATCCCTGAACGGCATCCTCGTTCTGCTCGAGAAAGCTGTAGCCGAATATGCCGACGGCATTCGGGTTGGCCTTGAGCTTCTGCACGATCAGATTGTCGTTCTCCCCGGCCTCGATGAATCTGCCGTCCTCGCGGATGGTGTGGCAGATCGACTTGAACTTGTTCTCGTCCTTGTCCTTGATCGCAGCGATCCAGGGAACCTTCTTGCAGCCGCCCTCCATCGCAAGCTCGACGAACGCGTCGCGCGTCCCCGAGGTCGGCGGTGGCCCCAGCACCTCGATGGCCGTCGCAGGCAGCGAAGGATCGACGTCTTTCCAGGTCTTGTAAGGATTGGAAACGAGGGTCTCACCGCCCTTCGGGTCCGGCACCTGTTTCGCCAGCGCGAGAAAAACGGTCTTCCGGGTCAGCGCCAGACGGGGCGCAGAGACGGCGTTGGCGAGCACGATGCCGTCGAAGCCGATCTTGACCTCGATGATGTCGACCACACCGTTTTTGGCACAGTCGGCCACCTCGGACGCCTTGATGCGGCGGGAGCTGTTGGCCACGTCCGGATGCTGCACGCCGACCCCGGCGCAGAAGAGCTTGATGCCGCCGCCCGACCCCGTCGATTCGATTTTCGGGGTCTTGAACTGGGTGGCACGACCGAACTGCTCGGCCACGACCGTCGCAAAGGGATAAACCGTGGACGATCCGACGATGCTGATGAAATCGCGCGCCGCCTGCCCCCACGCGGATCCCGCGAGCAGAGTGGTGGCCGCCGCAACGGCGATGCCTGCGGTTTTGCGTGCTGAATGATTCACGAATGACCTCCGCCTTGAGCGTTAGCGTAAAACCCGCAGGCAGTCTAGGAGCCCTCTGTTACGAAATTATTTCAGGGTCGGCCGGGCTAACCGACCCCCATTTCGTGCTTGACCTTCGCGATGCCGACATGACGGATGTCACGCCCATGCACCAGATAAACAACGTATTCGGAGATGTTCTTGGCGTGATCTCCTATGCGCTCCAGCGCACGGGCGGCCCAGGTAATGTCGAGGAAACGCCTGATCGTGCGCGGGTCCTCCATCATCAGGCTGATGCATTGCCGGGTGATCATGTCGTATTGCTCGTCGACCAGCTTGTCTTCTTCGACCACCTTGAGCGCGTCCTCGGCATCCATGCGCGAGAAGGCGTCCAGCGTACCCCGCACCATCTCCTGGACGTGCTCTGCGAGCATCTCCAGTTCATGGTATTCCTCGTGCGTACGCCTCTCGGTGGCCATATGCGCGGCGAGCATCGCTATTTTGCGGCCTTCGTCGCCGATACGCTCCAGGTCGGTGATGGTCTTGATCACCGAGATGATCAGGCGCAGATCCGCCGCTGTCGGCCCGCGGGTCGCCAGTATCCGGGTGCACTCCTCGTCGATCGCGACCTCGAGCTGATTGATCTTGTAGTCCTCGGAGGCGATACGCAGACCCATTTCGCTGTCGCCGGAAACGATGGCCTGGATCGCCACGTCCAGGTGCTGCTCGACCAGCCCACCCATGCGCAGGACCTCGCTGCGCAGGCTTTCCAGCTCCTCGTTGAACCGGCGCGAAATATGGTGACTGAAGTGTTCGGTTTCCATGGCCGCCCTCGCTGTTTCAGCAAAACACTGCCGCCTCTACCCCGTCAGGATAGAGCAAGCCGATGCGGCGGGAAATGGCAGGTGAAGCTGCTGCCCTCGCCCAGTCGGCTGCGGATCTCCAGATCGGCCTCGTGACGACGCAGCGCATACTTGACGATGGCAAGACCGAGCCCGGTGCCGCCCTTCTGCCGTGCGCGGCCGCTGTCGGTGCGGAAGAACCGCTCCGTGATGCGCGGGATTTCCTCCTCGGCGATGCCGATCCCCGTATCGCTCACGGTGAGGCGCCCGCCACGGTCATCGACATCCCACTCGATGCGAATCGCCCCGTCGCTCGGCGTATACCGCACGGCATTGGACACCAGGTTCGACACCACGGAGTGAATCTCCTTCTCGTCCCCGAGCAAGCGCGTACTACTGCGAATATCGACGTCGACTACCTGCGGGTGTTGCGACATCGCCAGGGCTT
Source organism: Gammaproteobacteria bacterium (assembly GCA_023150055.1). Lineage (GTDB taxonomy): Bacteria > Pseudomonadota > Gammaproteobacteria > Steroidobacterales > QUBU01. The sequence goes on from JAKLLP010000060.1 coordinate 6,264, forward strand.
CCTTGCGCGCCGTATGGACGAGCGCCACGATGTCCACCTCGGTCTCGAGCGAACACGGCTGGGCGGACTCAAGGCGTGAGAGTTCCAGCAGGTCGTCCAGCAGCTGGCTCATCCGTTTCGCCTGGTTGTCCATCTCGATGAGCGGCTGCCGCCACACCTCGGGAGCGGCCTCGTCCTCCTGCAATGCCTCGAGGTAACCGCTGATCACCGTGAGCGGGGTTCGCAACTCATGGGAGGCGTTGGCCACGAAATCGCGGCGCGTGCGTTCCAGCCGCACATTCGCCGTGATGTCGCGGATCAGGAGCAGGCGCTGCTGCGGGCCATAGGGAATCAGCAGACAACTGATCCAGGTGTCGTGGCCCGCCGGCGCAGGAAGCTCTATCGACTTGCCGTAGCTGCCGCTCGCCAGGTGCGCCACGAAGTCCGGATGCCGCAGCAGGTTCTCGATGCGCTGACCGCGGTCGCGGGTACGCTTGAGGTTGAGCAGGCGTTGCGCAGCCGTGTTATAGGCCAGGATCTCATGCCGGTCGTTGAGAAGGACGCCGCCATCGGGGAACGATCTCGCCGAGGCCCGGATCTCGCGCACCAGCGCGCGCCAGCGGCGACGGCGCTTCCGGGATTTTTCCCGTATGTACTCGATTCGCGCGAACACCCGGGGCCATGTCCCGGCGCCCTCCGGGATGCTGTCGAGGCGGCCGGTCTGCAACCAGCGGTCACGCTGGTAGAGATGATAGAGATGCCACGCGAGCGCACCGAGACTCGCGATCAGCACGCCCGGGACGAGGGCGTCGTAGAACCAGCCCAGCAGCCCGCCAGCCACCAGCAGCGCGGCCAACCGCAGCAGCGTCGCCGTCCAGGCAGCAGGCATCTAGCGTAGTCGCCTAGCGGGTGGAGAGCCGATAACCGGCTCCTCTGACGGTTTGCACGTAACCGTCAGCCTGCAGAGGCTGAAGCGCCTGGCGCAGCCGGCGCACGTGCACGTCCACGGTCCGTTCCTCCACGTACACGTTGCGTCCCCAGACCCGATCGAGGAGCTGGCCACGACTGAAGACGCGCTCCTGGTTTTCCATCAGGAACTTGAGCAGCCGGTATTCCGTAGGACCGAGGAGTGCCTCGGTATCGCCGACCCAGACACGGTGTCCGGCGGGGTCCAGACGGAGACTGCCCGCTTCGAGCATGATGACCGGCAACTCCCGGCTTGCCTCGTCCCGGCGCAGTGCGCGCGTGAGTTCCAGGCCGCTCGAGTCGGGCAGCATCCAGTCCACCAGGACGAGATCGGGACGGGAATCGGCGATCCGGGCCCGCGCCGTCGAGCAATCACCCGCTTCCTCCACATCGAACCCGGCGCGGGTGAGATTGAAGGCGATCATCTGTCGGATCGGCGCCTCGTCCTCGACGATCAGTACCTTCCGTGGAGCCATAAACTGCTGATTCACTGCCACGGCAACAGATTTGAACAACCTTTTATTACAAAAAGGTTACGTGCGCAACACATCTCGCCGGTCATGCCGGTGGAGAGCGGCGCGACAAGCCGCGCTCGATGGAACCTGCGAAGCACCTTGTTGCCGCGAAGGCGCCGCCGTTCCGTTTCAGCCGAAGCGGTAGCCAAAGCCACGCACGGTCTGCAGCAGCGTTTCGCAGCCATGTCGCTCCATGACGGCTCGCAACCGCCGCACGTGCACGTCGACGGTACGCTCACCGATACCCTTGCGCTGTTGCCAGACCTTGGCCAGCAGCTCCTTGCGGGTCAGGACGCGACCGCGATTCTCCATTAAATAAGCAAGCAAACGAAATTCAGCGGGGGCGAGTTCGACTTCCCGCCCCCTGACGGTGACCTTGTGGCTGACCACGTCGAGGGCGACGGGATCGACCTCGAGGAGCGCCCCCCAGGGAATGGCCGGGCGGCGCAGCACCGCGTTCACTCGTGCGACCAGCTCCTCGGGCGGTGCCGACTTGGCAAGGCAGTCATCGATACCGCTGCCGAGGGCGCTGGCTATGTCCTCGGCCTTGATCTGCCTGCCGGCGACGAGTATGCGGGAGCAGGAGCCATGCGGGTTCTGGCGTATCCGCGCGGCGAGTTCCAGCGCGGAACCATCGACGAGATGCCACTCGGTGATCACCGCGTCGAAGTGCGTGTCTCGCAGCAGCGTCATCGCTGCTGCCGAGTCCGTCGCGCAGATGGCCTCGTGGCCTGCGGCACGCAGATAACCGCTGATGCTGGCGCACTCGGCTGTGCTGCTGTCTACTACCAGGAGGCGGGCCACGACATCCCTCTGAACCCTGCGGCCCGCTATCCTAGTCGTCGGCAGGTTGCCGACCGGTTACGTAATTATTGCAAACATGTTACGGACGCCTCGTGGCCCCTGCGCCTCGATCCGCAGGATGCGCGAGAGCGACCGCTGCGACACCGTGCCGACCGCGGCGCATGCGAAGTGACGCGCGCTTCGGCTTGCCGATGAGTTGCCATCATCAATTGCTATCATGCGCCTCCCGCGGCCAGTACGACCGCGCTGCACCAGTGCCTGTCCGGGAAACGCACTCATGCCGAAGAGCCAGCATCGCGGCCTGCGTCGCCTGACCGCGGCCACCGCCTGTTCCGCAGCGGGGCTGCGCGCCGCATGGCGTCACGAGGAGGCATTTCGGCAGGAACTGGTCATGACCGTCGCGCTGGTTCCGGGGGCGCTGTGGCTAGGCCAGACGCTGTCGGAACGCGTGCTGCTCGTCGGCTCCTGCCTGCTCGTGCTGATCGTCGAGCTGCTGAATTCGGCGATCGAGGCGGTAGTCGATCGCGTCAGTCACGATCACCATGAATTATCGGCGCAGGCGAAGGACATGGGCTCGGCAGCCGTACTGATCAGCCTCGTTCTCGCCGCGGCGGTCTGGCTCGCGGTAGCCTGGGATCGATTTGCCTGAGGCCCGGCGTCTGCCATCGATGGACAGGGGACGGTTCCCTGACGGGAACCGTCCCCGAGAACCAAACGACGGCGCAGACCGGCCGCCGCCAGGCCGGTCAGACGAACAGGGCGAGACTGCCAGCGGCCAGCAGCGCTCCGACCACCAACCCG
>JAKLLP010000061.1 GCA_023150055.1 Gammaproteobacteria bacterium
GGCCGACGTATGCGGCCTCGCTGGCAGCGAGGTCGGGTGTGCTGATGGTCACGCCCGTTATAGGACCGAGGGTGCGGCTGGACACGATCGTTAAGTGGAGAAAGGGGGCGGGCCAGCAGGCCCTAGATCGTGCCTGACGCGCCGAGCTGTGCCATCCGCTCGTCCGTGAAACCGAGCAGTCCCTGATAGATCTCCTTGTTATGCTGACCCAAGTCCGGCGCAGGGCTTCGAACCGAGCCGGGGGTGAGGCTGAGCTTCGGCGCGACGTTTTGCATACGCAGCTCACCGAAACGGGGGTGTTCCGTGCTGACGATGGCATGACGAGCCTGGAAATGCGGGTCGGCAAGCATTTCAGGGGCCCGGTAGATTTTCCCCGAGGGAATACCGTAGTCGTCCATGAGTTGCTCGAGCCGCTCTGCCGCTATGGTCTTCGTCCACTCCGAGATGATGCCGTCGAGTTCCGCCTGGTTCGCGCCGCGTGCGGAGTGCGTCGCGTAGCGCGGATCCGCGGCGAGATCCGTCTGCCCCATGGCCTCGGTGAGCCGCTTGAACACCGTATCCTGGTTTGCGGCAATCAGGATGAGCTTGCCGTCACTGGTGGGGTAGACGTTGGATGGGGCGACGTTGGGCAGGATCGCTCCCTGCCGCTCTCTGATGTAGCCGGCCTTGTCGTATTCGGTTACCAGCGACTCCATCATGTTCAAAACGGCCTCGTAGATCGCCGAATCGACGATCTGTCCCTGTCCGGTCTGGTCGCGATAGTGAAGCGCGGAAAGGGCGCCGATACAGGCAAAGGTCGCGGCCAGGGAATCGCCGATGCTGATTCCCATGCGACTTGGCGGCGTCGATGGATCTCCACAGACATAGCGCAAACCACCCATCGCTTCGCCGACAGCGCCGAAGCCGGCACGCTTCGAGTAAGGCCCGGTCTGCCCGAACCCGGAGACCCGTACCATGATCAGCCCAGGGTTTATCTTGCGGAGTTCCTCGTAACCGAGACCCCATTTCTCCAGGGTGCCCGGCCGGAAGTTTTCGAGCAGTATGTCCGCCTTGGTGATCAGTTGACGGGCGATGGCCTGTCCCTCTGGCTGGCGCAGGTTGAGCGTGACCGACTTCTTGTTGCGTGCCACCACCGGCCACCACAGTGACATGCCGTGGGACTTTTCCTGCCCCCATTCCCGCATTGGATCGCCCTGTTTCGGCGGCTCCACCTTGATGATCTCGGCACCGAAGTCGCCGAGCAACTGGCCACAGAATGGCCCGGCGAGAAGAGTGCCCATTTCGATGACACGTACGCCGACCAGCGGGCCGGTCTTTATGGTCTCAGTGCTCATTTACGTCCCTTCCGAAAAACTCGCAAGCCGGTCATGCGCGTCCAGCTGCCATCCGGCAAACGCACGGCTCGATGCGAATAACCACCCTCTCCGGACGAGAGGATCGGTAGAATCAAACAACAGGTGGCGAGTGGCATGCGATACTGAACGTTCCGGGTTGTATAGCCAAACGCCTTGTATAACAATACCCTATTTTAAGTAGCCCGCAAGGCAGCAATGAATTCGCAGTCACGCCGTGTGTCCATCATCGAAGTCGGTCCTCGCGATGGTCTCCAGAGCGAGCCCGAGATTCTGCCGACCGAAACAAAAGTTGAATTCATCCGGCGCGCCATCGACGCCGGGGTACGGGCGATAGAAGTCACCAGCTTCGTGCATCCGAAACGCGTGCCGCAGATGGCCGATGCCGAGGCCGTAATCGCCGGACTGCCCCAACGCTCGGACATGCGTTACATCGGTCTCGTTCTCAACCAGAAGGGGTTCGAGCGCGCCAGGGATGCGGGACTCGGCGAGATCGGCATGGCGGTCGTCGCCAGCGACACGTACAACCGACGTAACCAGGGTGTGCCGACCAGCGAGTCGGTGAAGGCCTGGATTGCCATTGCAGGAGCAGCCAGAGCGGCCGGAATGCGCGCCAACGTGATGATCTCCTCCGCCTTCGGTTGCCCGTTCGAGGGCGAGGTACCGCTGCGTCGGGTACTCGAACTGGTGGACCAGGTGCTCGAGGGTGAACCCATTGAACTCGGTCTCGCCGACAGTATCGGCGTTGGGGTGCCTGCACAGGTTACCGCGATGATTGGCGCCGTCCGCGAGAGAGCGCCAGGCGTACCGATCCGTTGCCATTTCCACAACACGAGAAATACCGGGCTTGCGAATGCGCAGGCTGCGCTGGATGCCGGGGTTGCGTCGCTGGATGCAAGCATCGGCGGAATTGGCGGTTGTCCCTTCGCGCCAGCCGCGACAGGGAACATCCCTACCGATGACCTGCTTTATATGCTGGATCGCTCAGGAGTGGAAACGGGCGTATCACTCGAGAAGGTCCTGGAGACCAGCATGTGGCTGCAGCAGCAGCTGGGCAGAAGTACACCCGCAATGCTGCCCAAAGCGGGGATTTTTCCTAAGGTGGCTGAGCAACTGCGCGCAGCTGCTCAGACCTGAAGACATCAGCTGGTTCGTTCGGCTGGCCGGCGATAGCTAACCGAACAATCGGCATCACGAATTAATTCACGCCCGCGGCCTTATGCCTTAACGAGGGCCGGCAGGACGAACTGTTGGCATATAACTGACAAATAGCCTTGAGGATTACGTATGAGCTACCGTCTAGGGGTTGACGTCGGCGGCACGTTTACCGATCTCATCCTGGTCAACGAAAAGACCGGCGATTTCTTTTCCGCAAAGGTTCCCAGCACTCCGCACGATTCCTCGATCGGCGTGCTGAACGGCATCGAGCGCGTATGCAAGACCGCGGGTATAGATCCCACGCAGATCACGCATGTCATGCATGGCACCACCGTTGCGACCAACACGATCCTGACCCATAGCGGCGCCAAGGTCGGCCTGGTCACGACGCAGGGCTATCGGCAGGTGTTGCAGATTGCCCGCTCGTTCGTGCCGGGTGGTCTTGGCGGCTGGGTGATCTACAACAAGAGCCTGCCACTGGCACCACTGGCGCTGACCATCGAGGCCGACGAGCGCGTCGGTGCCCGAGGCGAGGTCGTCAGGAAGCTGAACAAGGCCAGGCTTGCCAGGGACCTGCGGGCGCTCCGCAAGAAGAATATCGAGGCGCTGACCGTATCGTTGATCAACTCCTTCGCGAATCCCGCCCATGAGCGAGAGATCGCGAAGATTGCGGCCAAAGAGATGCCCGGGGTCCCGGTTTCACTGTCCTCCGACGTGGTGCCGGAAATGCAGGAGTACGAGCGCACGGTGACGACGGTCGCGAACTCTTACGTCAGCCCCAAGGTTTCGAAGTACGTGCGCAATCTGCAGCGGGAGCTCAAGAGGCGGATGAACGATGTGCAGTTGCACGTGCTGCGCTCGGATGGTGGCCTGGCGTCGGCCAAGGCAGCTGAAGCCTACCCGGTCAACCTGCTGATGAGCGGGCCGGCCGGTGGCGTGTCCGGCGCTATATGGGTGGCTACCCAGGCGGGTTTCAGGAACCTGCTGACCTTCGATATGGGCGGCACCTCGACGGACGTGGCGCTGGTACAGGACGGCAAGGCCCAGTTGCGCCGTGAAACGAGCGTTCACGACGTCACCGTCCGGGCATCGTCGGTTGACGTGCGCACCGTGGGCGCTGGTGGCGGTTCAATCGCACATGTGCCGGAGATCACCAAAGCATTGCGTGTCGGCCCGGAGAGTGCGGGCGCTGCGCCAGGCCCGGCGGCTTACAACAAGGGAGGCACGTTGCCCACGGTCACCGATGCCAACGTCGTGCTCGGTTACCTGCCAAGCGGCGAAGTGCGGCTGGGTGGAGATATGGTCATCCGCCGTGATCTTGCCGAGAAGGCAGTCATGCAGATCGCCAGTGCACTGAAGCTGTCGGTCAAACAGGCCGCCGCCGGCATCATCGATATCGTCAATGAGAACATGTACGGCGCGCTGCGCCTGGTCTCGGTCGAGAAGGGCTTCGATCCGCGCGATTTTGCTCTGATGGCATTTGGCGGGGCCGGACCGCTGCACGCCAATGCACTTGGCAAGCTCAGCAGCGCCTGGCCGGTAATCATTCCGCCGGGCCCGGGCGTGCTCTGCGCGCAGGGTGACGCGACGACGAGCGTCCGTGACGAAGCCTCCAGAACCTACATCCGCCCATTCAGCAAGACCAGCCCCAAGGAGGTCAGCAAGATATTCCGGCAACTGGCGGCACAGGCTGCCAAGACCCTCGACCAGGAGGGCATTCCGCAGGCGGAGCAGTCCACCAGTTACGAAGTCGATATCCGATATCACGGACAGGGATTGCTGCTGACGGTCGACTTTGAAATCGAGGAGATCGAGAAGCGCGGCCTCGATGCGATCGGCGGGAAATTCGATGACATACACCGGCAGTTGTTTACCTTCGCCCTCACCGAGGAAAAGGAATTGGTGAATCTGCGTGCGGTGGTGCAGGGCAAGCCGGCAGCTGTGCGGGCGCTACGGGTCGAGAAAGGCAAGAGTGATCCATCCGCAGCACGACTTGGCGAACACATGGTCTACGTCGAGGGCAGGGATCAGAAGGGGGCCCTCTACGATCGTAGCAAGTTGAAATCAGGAAACGTCGTAAAAGGCCCGGCGGTAGTCCTGCAGATGGATACGACTACGCTGATTCTTCCCGGTCATGTGGGTCGGGTGGACGACTTCGGTAACATTCTCATCACTCCGGAATAGCAAAGACCGGGGCACAGGGAGCAAGACAGATGCCAGCCAGGATTGTCGAAACGAAACCACGAGCCTTCAAGCGGGTCAAGATCGATCCGATCACCCTAGATATCATCGAAAACGCGATGCTGAATGCCCGTTTCGAGATGGATGCGGTGCTGTTCCGTACCGCCATGTCTCCGGGTATACGCGAGCAGCATGACGAGTTTCCCATGATCGCCAATGTGGACGGAAAGATGGTTGTCGGCCAGTTCGGCAGCTTCATCTACGGGTTCAAGTCGGCTTACGACGGAACCATCGAAGAAGGCGACATGTTCCTCACCACCGACCCGTATTCCTGTAACGGCGCGGTGAGCCATATCAACGACTGGCTATTGCTGCGGCCCATCTTCAAGGACGGTCGTCTCATAGCCTACGCGGCGATGTTCGGGCACATGACCGACGTGGGCGGAAAGGTGCCCGGCAGTCTGCCGACCGATGCACGCCAGATCTTCGAGGAAGGCATCCGTGTGCCGCCTATCAAGATCTTCAAGAACGATGTCCTCCAGGAAGACGTGCTCAATCTCATTCTGCACAACTGCCGCCTTCCACACTGGAACCGCAGCGATTTCAACGCAATCGTCGCGGCGATCCGCACCGCCGAGAAGCGTGTGATCGAGATGGCCAGCCGTTTCGGCGACGACGTCTACTACTCGGCGCTGGAGGAACTGCTCGATCGGAACCGCCGCGCAATGGCGCACCTGATCAAGACGACCGTACCGACGAAGAAGCAGTTCTTCGAAGACTACATTTGCGACGACGGTATGGGGATGGGGCCATACAAGCTGCGGTGCGCGATGTGGCGTGAGGGCGAAAAAGTCATATTTGATTTTGATGGCACCGATCCGCAGTCAATCAGTTCCGTGAACTTCTATCTCAATGAAGAGATGTTCAAGATGTTCTGCGGCGTTTACATGATCATGGTCTTTGACCCGAAAATCATGTTTAACGACGGCTTCTACGACCTGATGGAAGTTCACATTCCCGAGGGAACCCTGCTCAAGCCGCGCGAACCGGCAGCCTTGTCCTGTCGTACCCATGCGCTCGGCCGGCTTTTCGACGTGCTGGGGGGGCTGTTGGGGCAGGGAAACCCGGCATTCCTCAACGCAGCGGGTTTTTCGGACAGCCCGCACTTCATGTACTCTGGCTATGACAAGAACGGGGAGTGGTACCAGCTCTACCAGATCGGCTTCGGTGGTGTGCCGGGTCGCCCCTTCGGCGACGGGCCGGATGGGCACTCCATGTGGCCGAGCTTCACCAATGTCCCGAACGAGTTCGTGGAAAGCTACTTCCCACTGCGGATCGAGAACTACGAAACCATCCCCGACAGCGGCGGCGCCGGAAAGCATCGTGGCGGTAATGCCTTGCGCGTGGGCTACCGCTTCCTCGAAAACGGTGAGGTCTCGATCCACGATGACCGGTGGCTGACCTACCCCTGGGGCGTGAATGGTGGAACGCCCGGCCAACGCAGCCGAAAAGAACTGCGCCGCAAGGACGGCACGAGCGAGATCCTGCCGTCCAAGTGCGACCGGATCCCGGTGAAAGAGGGCGACCTCCTCTATTTCGATACCTGGGGCGGTGGCGGCTGGGGTGATCCCTTCGAGCGTGATCCCGCTCAGGTGGCATTCGACGTCGAAGCGGGGCTCGTCACCGCGGCCGGCGCACGCAAAAACTATGGCGTGGTCTTGAGCAAGGACTTCGCCGTTGACGAGAAGGCAACCAGTGCGCTGCGCGCCAGGGAAAAGAAGAAACGCGGCAGGACAGGTATTTTCAACTTTGGCGGCTCGATCGCCGAGTTGAAGAAACGCTGCAAGGCAGAGACCGGGTTATCGCCGCCACGGCAGCCCGAGTTCCCGCGCTGGGTGAAGTCGACGAAAAGCCCCAAGGCAGCCAGGAAAAGCCGGCGAAAAACCGCCTGAATCATCTTGGGCACGAGTCGGGGCGGGGCGGACCAGCGGCACCTAGCCGGCACGAACGACGGGCGCCGTCTGCGAAGCCGGCGGCTCGCCGGCGGCAGCGCGAGCATCCTGTTCCGCCTGCGCAGTGAACTCGGCGCCAATCTGCGCTGCAGTTTCCCGCAGGCGCGGGATGAAGCGCTGGATGCCTTGCGCTTCTGGGACCGCCGTGCTGGAGAATCGAATGGTCAGCGCAGCCAGCAAGCGTTGGCCGGCGACGACCGGCACCGAGAGGCTGATTTCATCGGAGATGCGCCGGGAGCGACGGCTGGCTGAGAAGCCGCGTCGGCGGATTTCCGCCAGGACCTCTCCCAGTCGCTTGCGGTTCTGGGCCGGATGGTCTTCTTCCTTGCGCGACTTGGACAGGATATCGATGATCGCTTCGCGCTGCTCTTCCGGGCAAAACGCAAGGTAGGCGAGCCCGGAGGCAGACGAGAGGATCGGCACCCGGAAGCCGGGTCCGCGTTTTTCGATCGCGAGCGGGCTGCGATGATCGGTGGTCTGGCGAACCAGCATGGTCGAACCGGACAAGGTTGCTACGGCGATCGGCCATACGAGCTCATTGCAAAGCTGGTAAATGTAAGGGCGGGCAATTTGTGTTACCCAGGCTTCGTCATCGAAGCCGTCGCTGAGGCCGCGCACCAGGATCGTGAGCCGGTAGCGCTCATCGCTGGCCGCGCGGTACGCATAACCGGCGATGCAGAGGGTCTCGAGTATTCGATAGGTCGTGGTGCGCGGCAGGTCGATAGCAGCGGCCACCTCGGATACGGTCGCGCCGTTGTGGAGGTTCAGCACGTGAAGCACTTCGAGGCCGCGCTGCAGGGCCCTGATGGGGCGGGTGGATGTCATTGGGATTTTCTGTATCAGGTTGAGTTTGTCCGGCTGGCGGACAATGGTAGTCAGGTCGCAGTCTCATGCCAAGTCGATTGCCGGCGGCAAGCGTGGATAGGCCTGATAATCACCAAACGCCGGCTGTCGCTGGCGAGACCTGCTCAGGGCCGGGCGATCCTGCCGAGGTCTGTCACCATCAGCTGCGGGCAGCGTGCGAAGTGTCAATCCAGCCGGAGTCCCACTCACCGCCGATATCGGGACAGGGCGTCATCGTCGAACCCCGATCCTGAGGGGCATTCAACAAGATCGAGATAACATGTCTATCCAATTGAAATACAAATCATTAGGAGCGAGTGGTCTGCAGGTCTCCGAGATCTGCCTCGGCACCATGACCTTCGGGGAAGAGATGGGAATCGGCGCCGCGGAAACAGAATGCCGGGCAATCTTCGATGCCTTCCTGCAGGCCGGCGGCAACTTCCTGGACACGGCCGACATCTACAACAAGGGCACCAGCGAGCGGATGCTCGGCCGATTCAGCGCCAGCTGCCGCGATTATCTTGTGATCGCGAGCAAGTACAGCTTCTCCACCCGCACAGACGACCCGAACGCCGGCGGAAACCACCGCAAGAAGATGGTGCAGTCTCTCGAGGCGAGCCTGCGGCGGCTCGATACCGATTACCTCGACCTGTATTGGGTTCACGGTTGGGACCAGCAGACGCCTCTCGACGAACTCATGCGGGCATTGGACGACCAGGTTCGTGCCGGAAAGATACTGCACCTTGGCATTTCCAACGCTCCGGCCTGGGTCGTGGCGGCCGCGAATGTCCTGGCACGCGAGCGCGGCTGGACACCCTTTACCGCCATGCAGCTGCACTACAACCTCGTCGAGCGCAGCATCGAACGGGAGTTTTTCGATCTCGCCCGGGCTCAGCACATGGCCATTACGCCGTGGAGCCCGCTTGCCGGCGGGCTGCTCACCGGAAAATTCGATCGCGGCACATCTGACGCGCAACGACAGGGGGCGAGGCTGACTATCGGGGCGATGAAGGCCCGAGCCAGCGACGAGAGGAACCTCGCGATTGCGGAGGCCTTGTCGGGCCTGGCGAGCGAACTCGGCTCGAGGCCGGCACCCCTGGCACTGGCATGGATGTGCCAGCGTTCGGACGCGACCATCGTGCCCATTATCGGGGCGCGCAGCAGTGCGCAGCTCAGGGAGAATCTGGACAGCACCGCGTTGCGACTGACCGCGGAGCAACTGCAGAGCCTGGACGCTCTGGCGGCACCATCGCCGGAGTATCCGCAGTCACTGGTGACGGGGGAGTTCTTCCAGCGGCTGATGCACGGCGAGGTCGGGCCGCGAAAACAGAAGCAGCCTTTTCGGGGCTGATCGCACCGGGATCGGTCGAGCGCTGCAGATGATGACCGCCCTTGTTACCGGTGCCACTCAGGGTATTGGTCTCGAGCATGCCCGGCAGTTCCTCGATCGTGGCTGGCGGGTTCTGGCCACCTGCCGGAAGGATTCTCCCAGGCAGGATCTCGAGATACTCGCCGCGCGTTTCAGGTCCGCGCTCCGTATCCGGGAAATGGACGTCACGTCGGGCTCCGACGTCGCGGCGAGTGCGGCCGCGTGGAGTGGCGAGGCAATCGACGTGTTACTCAATAACGCCGGCACCTTCGGGCCGAGCGGCGCGCCCGAGGGAATGGCTTATCAGGGGCTCGACCATATGGACTACGCGATCTGGCGCCAGATCCTGGAGGTGAATCTGCTCGGCGCCTTCAGGGTGGCTGTCGCGTTCAG
>JAKLLP010000062.1 GCA_023150055.1 Gammaproteobacteria bacterium
CGACATGGCCCATGTCCGTGGTGACGACGGCATAGGCGCGCGCGAGGGCGTCCTCGGCCGTCTCGGGGCGGGCGGCCCCGCACAGGCCACCACAACCCTGCATCAGGAACTTGCCGTTCCAGGTCCCGGCGACGGGCACCTGCAGTTCGAAGTTGACCTCGGGCGGAATGCGTCCGCGCACGCGGCAATGCGCCGGCAGTCCGTCGGCAGCGGGGACCTCTTCGGCCCGCTCGAGGGTAGTCGGAGCATCGGGCAGCGAGCGGAAATCGGCCTCCAACAGGGCGCTGCACGGGCCGGCCTGTTGCGCCGAGGCGCCGGCTCCCATCCAGAGCGAGGCCAGCCCCGCGGCCAGGCGATGCCGGTACCGCCCGTCCCGGACTAGCGCCATTGGCTGCCAGGGCCGCAACCGACAGCGCGCCCCCAGGCGGTGGGCGCCCGAAGCGGGTATCGGGGCGAAAAGATCCCCGACGCTTCCCGCCGCAAGAGTGGCCATGGCCGGCCAGTGACCTGCCGAATGCCCACCGGGAGCGCGGCCTGCCTGTGGCGACCCGGCGCGTGCGCCCCCGGCTCGCCCGCGCGCTCGTCGCAATTGACGCGGATCATTCCACCCCCCGCCAGTTGGCTTTTCTGCCCAAGTCGATTCTCCGCCAACGCAAGCGGCATCGGAAGCGCCCCGACTTTTATCCGGTTTCTCATTTCACTACTTATACTGCACCAACCGCGAACCGGACGGAGCCAGGGCCGCATACCGCATGACGAGCCGAGACGGTCAGGATCTCGACTGGCGGCTGCGCCTCGGGTGGGGCATCGGTTCGCTCGGCGCATCCACGCTGATCAATGGCGTGAGCTTCCTCGCACTGTTCTTCTTCACTCGTGTCCTCGGCCTCGAGCCCGCCCTGGCCGGCACACTGATCTTCGCAGCCAGACTCTTCGATATCGTCACCGACCCGCTCATGGGCCTGATCAGCGATCGCGCCGATTCCCGTATGGGCAGGCGGCGTCCGTTCCTGCTGGCGGGCGCAATCGTCAGCGCCATCGCGTTCGCAGCCATTTTCAATCCTCCGGATCGACCAGGCGGCGTGACGATCGGCTGGTCTGCCATGGCATTGCTCACCTATGCCGGTGGTTACACGCTGTTCATCGTGCCCTACCTCGCCATGCCGGCGGAAATGACCAGCAGCTACCACGAACGCTCGCGACTGATGTCGACCCGCGTGGCTTTCGCCTCGCTCGGCATGCTCGTCGCAGGCGCGCTCGGCCCGGTGCTGGTTGGCCTCCTCGGAGGCGGCCGCCAGGGCTACGCCGGGATGTCGCTGATCCTGGCCGGGTTGGTCGGGCTGAGCATGCTGGCCAGCTACTTCGGCACCCGCAGGGCCCGCTTCACCCGCCGGGTCGAGACCCCCATGGGATTGCGGCAGGCGATCGCGACGGCCTTCCAGAACCGGTCACTCGTCTGGCTGCTGGCCTCGAAGTTCATGCACCTCACCGGCGTATCGGTGACGAACGCCTCCCTGCTCTTCGTCATCACCGTGGTGCTGGCCCGGCCGGAAAGCGCCGCGGGGATTTTCGGCGTGACCGCCGCGATCGGCGTGATGATCTCCATGCCGGTATGGCTGGCGGCCAGCCAACGGTTCGGCAAGCGCAATACGTACCTGGTCGCCGCGAGCCTCTATGTACCGGTCATGCTCAGCTGGCTCCTGGCCGACCCGGCCGAGCCCGTGTGGCTGCTCGCGGTGCGCGGCACGGCCATCGGGTTGCTGACCGGCGGGCTCACCCTGACCGCCCAGGCCATGCTGCCCGATGCGATCGAACATGACGCAAGACGGACGGGATTGCGTCGCGAAGCGAGCCTGGCGGCCGTCTACAGCGCGGTGGAAAAGACCGCTGCCGCAACGGGTCCGCTGGTGCTGGGACTCCTGCTCGGCGGACAAAGCAATCTCGACACGGCGGCTGATACGATCCGTTACTCCGCGGCCGTACTGCCGGCAATCGCCAGCGCTCTTTCCGCCGCGCTCCTTCTCGGCTACGGTCTCGACCGGACCTACCGGCAGGAAATTGCATGACCGCACAAGCCAACATCGGCAAGTCCGTCTCCCGCGCATTTCGCCTGCTGGAGCTGTTCAGGGAGGTACGCCGGCCACTCACGGCCGCGCAGGTCCAGCATGCGCTGGAACTGCCACAGCCGAGCGCGCGCGTGCTGCTGCGCGAACTCGTCGATATCGGCTATCTCGCCTTCACCATGCCCGCACGCACTTATTTTCCGACGGCAAAACTCTGCACCCTGGCAGACTGGCTGGGCAGCAGCCTCGTACTGCAGGACGCCTATACCCGGATAGTCGATGCGGTTGCCGAAGAACTCGATGAAACCGCGACCCTGAGCACTGCGACCAGCGGACACGTCGAGGTGCTCTACGTGCACCGGGCCCGGCACGCCCTCACGCTGCAGATTTCGCCGGGCATGGGCAGTCACCTCTGGCGCAGCGCCGTGGGGCGCGCGCTGCTCAGTCTGCGTTCCCGGCAAGAAGTCCAGGAGTTCCTGGACGGGCTGGAGAAACGGGATGCGCCGCGCGGCCGGCGCCAGCGCGAGCAGATCACCGCACAGATCGACCAGATTCGCGCCCAGGGATACCTCGCGGGTTATGACATCTTCCTGAAAGGCGTCGGCGCGATTTGTGTGCCGTTCGCCGACTCGGTAAACGGCACGCCCCTGGTGCTGGCCGTGGCCGGGGGCAAGGACCGCATCAAGCCAAACGAAAAGGCCATGCTGCGCAGCCTGCGTGCCCACCTGCGCAACCTACCTGCGGCCGGCATAGAACCTGTCTCAAAACGTCGCGAGCGGGCGCCAGCCGGGTGAGGACGGAGCGCAGGAACCGCAGCAGGCACGCCGGTATGCGGGGATTCCGGGCAGCGCCCGGAGGCGCGGCGGGGTGGCACCGCCCAAAGCGAGTATCGTGGAGCGACGAGGAGAGCGACCGCGGGGACCTCCCGCAGCAGGGACGGGAGTTGGTGTTTTCCCGGCTTTTCAGGACGGGGCGCTTCGGCCAAGCTAAGCGCTTATCGGAGTGAGCCTGGCACGGGGCCTGGCCGGCGCATGTTACCGGCAGGTCCGCGGCCCTGCCCAGGCAGAGGTCACGCAAAATGGATTCACTGACTATCGCCGTTGCCGCGGGAGTCTCACTCGGCATCCTGATCGGCTATCGGGGCAGCAGGGCGCTCATCCGCACCGCGGGTGAGCCCTATGCGAGCAGCCCGCTCCTGATCGGGCTCGCCGTTGCCGGAGCGGTCGGCTTCATGATCCCGGCGGTCATATTCTCGCTACTGATCAGCCGGAACATCGCGGCAAATCCTCACGAGACGGTGACGAACATGGTGCTGGCCGGTGTGGTAGCCGGTAACGCGATCGTGATCGGCAGCGGCCTGGTCGTCGGCGCAGTCGCCGGTGCCTTGTGCGCAAAGCTGATCGAGCACTGGCGCGAGGGCATGGGGCGCTGAAGGCAGGCCATGCAGGGCGAGACACTCCGGCCACCCTTCTCCATCAGAAATATCGATCACCTGGTACTGAGGGTCGTCGACCTCGACAGGATGATCGCGTTCTACTGCGATGTACTCGGCTGCCGCGTGGAGCGACAGGTCGATACGATTGGCCTGGTGCAGCTTCGTGCCGGTGACGCGCTGATCGACCTCGTCCCGGTCTCGGGCGAACTCGGCCGTACCGGCGGGGCGGCACCGGGGCGGGAAGGCCGCAACCTCGATCATTTCTGTCTCGTCATCGACCCCTTCGACGATGCCGCCCTGCGGCGGCATCTCGCCGCGCACGGCATCACCCCGGGTGCGCCTGCCATGCGCTACGGGGCGCAGGGCCGCGGCCTGTCTGTTTACGTCCATGACCCGCAAGGCAATGTCGTCGAACTCAAGGGGCCGCACCGCGGGGATGAGAGCTGATCGGTTGTCAGCGGCTGCCGCATCGTGGAGGATGCAGCGGGGCCGCCGAAGGGCCGACAATTCCGGGACGGCATGCAGACGCTCAACAAGACTCAGGCCCTGGACCTAGTGCGCAAGCGGCGCGACCTGTTCGACATGCAGGCCCGCTCGAACCCCTTCACCGGCAGCGACTGGCTGCTGCACTTCATCGCGCAGATCGCCGAAGAGAACTGGGAGATCCTCGCCCCCGAGGACCACCTCGATGGCTGCAGCACGCTGCTGCTCTACCGGACACCGGACAGGCCGCATCACTGCGCTGCCCTCACCAATTACTACGCCTCGCTGTACTCGCCGCTGGTGAGCTCCGCCACCGATCGCGCCGGCGCACTCGACCGTATCGTCGGGCAGCTGGCCGCACTGACCCCTGTGCCCGCGAGCATCGGCTTCGCCCCGCTCGACACGGAAACGACCGACACCGCGGCGCTCATGGCCGCGCTCACCCGCCATGGCTGGTACGCGCGGCAATATTTCTGCTTCGGCAACTGGTATCTCCCCTGCGAGGGCCTTCGCTTCGAGGAGTACATGCAGGGACGGGACTCGCGCCTGTTCAACACATGGACCCGCAAGGCAAAGAAATTCGACCGGGGCAAGGATGGGGCGCGGCTGCAGATCGTTACGGACCCGGCCGAAGTCGATGCCGCACTCGAAGCCTATGACAGGGTCTATGGCCGCAGCTGGAAAACCCCTGAGCCCTACCCGCAGTTCGTGCCCGGCTGGGCACGGATATGTGCCGAGCGCGGCTGGCTGCGGCTCGGTCTCGCCTGGGTGGGCGACGTGCCGATCGCCGCGCAGATCTGGTTCACGCAGAACCAGCGTGCCTGCATTTTCAAGCTTGCCTACGACGAGGACTACGCGGGATTTTCGGCGGGCACAGTGCTGACCGCCCACCTGTTCCGCCACGCACTGGAGCAGGACGGCGTCACGGAGATCGACTACCTCACCGGCGACGACGCCTATAAGCGCTCGTGGATGAGCCACCGGCGCGAGCGCATCGGTCTACTCGCCTGCAATCTGCGCACGCCACGCGGAGTACTGACCGCGGCGAAAGAGCGGGCCGGCGAACTGCGTCAGCGCTGGCGCCGACCCGCGGTGGCGGGGGCGCCGGGGGCGTGAGCAGGGCCACGGGTTTCCGGTTAGAGTAGCCGACGCGCTGCAGCCGGCGGCCTGCATAACCTGCACAAGGAATCTTTTCATGGCCGATAAGCCGAACGTCATCGTCGCTGCCCTCCTGCTCGGTTGCGTTGGCGTGTTCGCCATCATGGCGCAACCGATCCTGGTCGAAGTCCTGGTGGCCCGGGAGGGCCTCGACGGCGGAGTGGCAGCCACCATCACCGCCGTGGAGGCGCTCGGCACCGCACTCGGCCCCGTGCTGGCCATGGCCTGGATGCAGCGCGTGTCGTGGCGGGTTGCGGCCGTCATCGCGTTGCTGGCCGTGATCGGTGGCAACGCCGCCTCGACCGTCGTCGGCGACACGTCAGTGCTGATGGCGCTGCGCTTCCTGGTCGGGCTGCTCGGCGAGGGCACCGCGTTTGCGCTGGCCATTGCCATCATCGGCGGCACGTCGAACAAGGACCGCAACTTCGCCTTTCTCATCGCCGCACAGGTCATGCTCGGCGTGCTCTTCTTTCTGGTTCTCCCCCTGCCACGTGAGGCGGGGATCGAGGGTGTGATGTGGCCGCTCGCCGGCCTCGCTGTCACTGCCCTGCTCACCGTGGGCTGGGTTCCGCAGCCGCTCGCCGGCGGCCATGGCCACGGCGCGGCGGCTGCGCAGAACGCATCGTCCGCGCCCGCCTTCGCGGCGCTCGGCGTGATGCTGGTCTGGTGCACCGGACTCGGTGCGGTGTGGGCATTCATCAAGCTGATCGGGGTGGAACTGACCTGCGCCGGATGCGACGAGCAGGCGAAGGCGGCAGCGGCAATCGCCGTGGGTCAGGCGCTCGGGCTCTCCACGGCGCTGGCGGTCGCCGGCGCCCTGGCCGCTGCGGCACTCGCCGACCGCTTCGGGCGCATACTGCCCGTGACGGTGGCGCTGCTCATGCAGTTCGCCATGGTCATGCTCCTGCGCGGGGAGATGGGCTGGCTGCAGTTCGCGGTGACCGCTGCGACCTTCCAGGCATTCTGGAACCTGACCGGCCCCTACGTGATGGGCACCGTCGCGCTCGGCGACGGTACCGGCAAGGTGAGCCTGCTCATGCCGACGGCCCAGATCGGCGGATTTTTTCTCGGCCCCACGATCGTTAGCGCCTTCCTCGGCCAGGGCGCAGACCTCGGCACGGCCAACGTGGTAGGCGGCAGCTGCTTCCTGCTGGCGCTCGCGTTGTTCATCCCGGTTGCGCGTCACATCGGTCAGCGCCACACGGCAACGACGCCAGCCTGAAGGCTACCGCGCGCAGCCTGCCGAAGCGGTTACTTCCGGCGAACCGCTTTCTTGCGGCGGGCCTTCTTCGCGGCAGCTTTCTTCCCGCGGGCCGCGGGCCGCCCGCGGCTGAACTTGGTCTGATATTCGTTGCCCACGGTCTCGAGATCGATCATGAGCGCGTGGGTACGACGCACGGCTTCCACATACTCTTCGATGGGCGGCCAATCCACGGCAATCGTGCCATCGGCCTTGCGAGTCCGCAGCAGCTGGTTCCAGAGTTTCTGCTGACGCTTCTGCGCCGAGGCAATGGCGTTGACCACGTACTTCAGGCTATGGGTTTCCCAGTCGACGTTGCCACCACCCTTATCGTGAACCTGCGACGACATCAGCCCCTACCTCCATGCATCCAGACAGCAACGCCCGAGCGCCAATGTAAGCCGGGTGTGGCCGTGAACGCAACGACGCGCACATCCGGAAACGGCCTCTGACCGCCGGGTGGGAGGCGGGCCCGATCAGGAATTGCGCAGCCAGATCTGCCGCGGCGCGTAGCCATCACGGCGCAGGAAATGCTCCGTGTACACGATCCGATCCGGGCGCAGGCGCATCAACTGGCCCTGCGGCGGCGAGTCGAAGGGCCGCCCGATCTCGAAGGCCGAGGCAGGCCATTTGAACACCTGCATGCCGCGCTCCCAGTCCGGGGTGCCGACGTCGAGCAATTCCGCGTTTCCGAACAACTGGCAGCCCATCGCGCAGGCCCAGCCGGCCATCGGATTGGCGACCGCGAGACAGATTCGCGGATCGCGCTGCATCGCCTTGAGTTTTGGACTGCGCGGCTGGGGAAAGACATAGACGTCGAAACCGTCGGCGTAAAATTCCAGCGGACTGACGATCGGCCCGTTCTTGCCGAGCGTACCGAGATAACCGATGTTGGTAATCGTCAGGACGCGCTCGATGCGCCGCTCCAGCTCGGCGCGCGGCAGGAGCGTGGTCGGCCAGTTCTCAGGTTCGAGCCAGGGATGCGCGGCGCTCATGGTTCCCCCTTCCGGTACCCGGGTGTTGTTCTCGCGCTGGCAGACGATTATCGCACGCCCGTCCATCCGGCCGACCGCCGTGCGACAAGTTGCCACCACGCAGGGGACAGAATTCACGACGCGATTGAGCAGCGCCCCACCCTGCCCCTATCATCGCCCCCGCGACAATAACCACGCTGCTGCGCGAACAGCCTCCCGAGGAGATCAGAGTAATGACACGATTGCTGACCACCGTTGGCGCCCTGCTGATGCTCGGCCTGAGCCTCGACATCGGCGCAGCACTGGCACCCGGCAAGACGACGGTCCTCATCACCGGCGCCAACCGCGGCATAGGACTGGAGTACGTCCGGCAGATGTCCGAGCGCGGCTGGAACGTCATTGCCACTGCCCGCAAGCCAGGCGAGGCGCCGGAGCTGCAGGCGCTTGCGGCGAAACATTCCGGCGTCGTCATCGAGCAGCTCGACGTGACCGACCAGGCCGGCATCGACGCCCTGGCCGCAAAGTACCAGGACCAGCCGATCGACATACTGCTCCTCAACGCAGGGCTCACCCCCACCTACCCATCCGCCTTCAAGCCGCTCGCGGGCGTGGACTTCGACATCGCCCAACAGAGCTTCGAGGTTAACGCGCTGGGTCCGCTGCGCATGAGCCGGGCATTCATGCCCCATGTCACGGCCTCCGACAAAAAGCAGATCATCGTGATTTCCAGCAAGGGCGGCTCCTTCGCCGAGAGCCCGAAGTTCCCCATGATGTATGAATACCGGGCGAGCAAGGCGGCCCTCGACATGTTCATGTACACGCTGGCCTTCGAGACCCCGAAAAAGGGTGTCACCGTCACGCTGCTCTCCCCCGGGCAGGTCAACACCGCGCAGAACCCGGCGCTGGCCGGCATCAAGCGGCCGGGCACCATCGAAGTGGAAGAGAGCGTCGGCAAGATGCTCGAGGTGATCGACACCCTGACGCCGGCCGACAACGGCAAGTTCCTAAACTACGAGGATCGCCGCGAGATCCCCTGGTAGCAACTTCCTCCGCAGGCAAGACTGCGCCGGCAAAATGCCACTCGACACGCCGCTGCGGGTCCGGGTAGACGGCCGGATCAGCGCCATGGCGCGGGCGCGGGATGCAAGCCAGGGGCGCTTTTGCGTGACAACCGGCCAGCCGCCCACTGCTGGGCCGTGCCCATTCGGGGACGACCGGGCACACTGCCCGCGCCCCGTGTTCATTCGAAAGGCACCGGGCTACAATGCACCGAGAGTCTGCATGCCGGTCCCGGCGTGGAGCAGCGTGCGACTCCAGGGGAGTCAACCTACGGGAGCCAGCCCATCGGACGGGGGGTAACGTGCTCGGCAGACGCCGGCGCAGCGAACCGCCTCGGTACTCGACGCAAGCCTTCCGCAGATGGTCTGTGGCACGGACGAAAAGACGAACTTTAAGGAGTACGCGACGATGCCCATGCGAACCGCAATACTGGCAACGGCGGGCGTTGCAATCGGCCTGAGCTGTTCGACAGCACTCGCCCTCGAAGAGGTCGGGCAGGCCTACATCACGCCAATGGCGACCTACATCAACCCCGATGGCAGCATCAGTGGAGATGAACTGGATGATGGCGTCCAGGGTGGCCAGCTCGCCGTTGGCTTCGCCCTCGAGGAGCACTGGAACCTGGAACTCGCCCTGCAGCGACTCGAACTCGAGGGCAAGAACACCAGCGCGGACCTCGATCAGACCGGCATCGTGCTGAACCTGCTGAACGTGTACAACCGTGCCGGCCGTTTCTCGCCCTACATCCTCGGCGGTGTCGGTTTCGTGAATGACGACGCGGGTGGAGCCATCGGCGACGAAGACAACTTCCAGGCCCAGGGCGGCCTCGGCCTGTTCACCGACCTGTTCGGCGAACGCGTGGCCCTGCGCTCCGAGTTCCTGTA
>JAKLLP010000063.1 GCA_023150055.1 Gammaproteobacteria bacterium
GAGCAACGCGAGCCGGCCGGAGCTGCCCGGCGCACAACGCGATGCGCTCCTCGGCAAGGCCATCACCTGCCTGCATGATCTGGAGCGGCTGATCGCAGACATGCTGCAGTTTGCGCGAGGAGCGACCCTCGCCGAGCAAACCTTCCGCCTGAACGAACTGCTGGACGGCGTCGAGGACTCGCTGCGGCCGATCGTCGGCCCGCAGCAGTCGCTGACCGTCTCCCGGTCTGCGACGGACGCCAATCTCAGTGGCAACCGCGAAGCCCTGACGGGCGCCCTGATCAATCTCGGCACCAATGCGCTGCACGCCGCCGGCGAGACAGCCCGGGTGGAGATCAGCGCGCACATCGCCGGGCACCAGGTCGATATCCGCGTCAGCGACAACGGTCCCGGTGTTCCCGTGGAACTGCGCCAGCGGATCTTCGATCCATTCTTCACCTCGCGCGCCGACGGTACCGGTCTCGGTCTCCCGGTCGCGCGCTCCATTGCACGCGCCCACCGCGGCGACGCGCTCCTGCTCGCCTCGACAGAAGGCGGCGCCACCTTCGTGCTGCGCCTGCCACTTCCGCTGCACGGCGCGGACCAGGACAGAAACCACAGGAATGCAGCCGCATGAACATCAAACCGATATTGCTGGTCGAAGACGACGAACGCCTGCGCGAAGCGCTGGCCGAGACGCTGCGACTGTCCGGCTTCGAAGTCATGGAGGCCGCCGATGGCGGGGCCGCGCTGCGGGCACTCGCCAGCGCCCCGATCGCCGCGGTGGTCACCGACTACCAGATGAAGCCAATGGACGGCTTTACGCTGCTCACGCGCATCCGTGACCGTCTGCCCCAGCTGCCCGTGCTGATGATCACCGCGCACGGCAGCATCGAGCACGCGGTGAACTCGATGATGGCCGGCGCGACGGATTACCTGGTCAAGCCCTTCGCGGCACAGGCCCTCGCCGAGAAACTCGAGCGGCTGGTGCCGCGCGACATGCCCGCCGCCGGCATGGTGGCCGACGACCCGGTCACGCTGGAAGCCCTCGCCCTGGCGAGCCGCGTCGCTGTCTCCGATACCACGGTGCTGCTTGCCGGGGAAAGCGGCACGGGCAAGGAAGTGTTCGCCCGGTTCATACACCGCAGGTCGGGCCGCTCGGCCGGACCATTCGTGGCGATCAACTGCGCCGCGATCCCCGAGAACATGCTCGAAGCACTGCTCTTCGGTCATGAGAAGGGCGCCTTCACCGGCGCACACGAGGCGCGTGCGGGAAAATTCGAGCAGGCGCAGGGCGGCACGCTGCTGCTCGACGAAGTAAGCGAGATGCACGTTACTCTGCAGGCCAAGCTGCTGCGCGTGCTGCAGGAGCGCGAGGTCGAGCGTATCGGCGGCCGCAACGCCATCCCGCTCGATGTGCGCGTCATTGCCACCACCAACCGGGACCTGCGCTCACGGGTTGCGGCCGGTCACTTCCGCGAAGACCTCTACTATCGCCTGAGCGTCTTCCCGATCGTCCTGCCCCCGCTGCGCGAGCGCCCGGCCGATATCGGACCGCTGGCGCAGTTTTTCATCGCGGAGGCGAGCGGCCGGCGCGCCCGTCCGGATCTCTCGGCCGAAGCTGCCAGCGCCCTTGCCGGTTACGCATGGCCGGGGAACGTGCGGGAGCTCGCGAACCTGATGCAGCGCGCGGTGATCCTCAGCGCCGGCAGGACCATCGAGCTGCAGCACCTGCGCTTCGAGCCTGCACTTCCGGAGACAGTTACCGAGTTTCGTGGAGACAAGCCCGTGGACGGTTTCCGATCGCATACCATCGGGAACCGCCCCCGCGACAGCAACGATCTCCCGCTGCAGGAAAACCTGCAGACGGTCGAGGGACGACTCATCGTCGATGCAATCCGACGTTGCGGCAATCGCAAGCGGGCCGCCGAGATGCTCGGTATCAGCCCGAGAACCCTGCGCTACAAGCTCGCGCGTCTGCGCGATGCGGGTATCGACGTAGCGGAGAACCCCGGACGGCTCTCCGTTGCCGAGCCGGCAGGCAGCTATTCATGAACGGCGGGGCCCGCGTACCGGGAACCGTGCACTTCTACGCGGAGACATGCTCATGATCGAAATGGAAATCAACAGGATACTTGGCCAGATGCGCGCCCTGTCGGGCGAGATCCAGGGCCGACCCGCGGTGCAGCCCGACGGGGGCGTGCAATTCGGCGAACTGCTGCGCCAGTCCATCGACGCGGTCAGCGAGCAGCAGGCCGCCGCGACGAGTCTCGCCGACCGCTTCGAGAGTGGTGCGACCGACGTGAGCGTCGCCGAGGTGATGATCTCGATGCAGAAGGCGAGTATCTCGTTCCAGGCGATGACCGAGGTACGCAATCGGCTCGTCGAAGCCTACCAGCAGGTCATGAACATGCCGATCTGATCGGCAGGACAGATCAGCCGCACAGGAAAATTAAAGGTAACGCGACATGGAAGCCGTCTATAACAGCCCCCTTGCAACCCTGAACCGGATACCGGGCCTGCGACAGCTCCTGCTGCTCGCCGGGCTGGCGCTCGCGATCACCGCTGGCGTGACAGCCGCGTTCTACGTGCGCGAGCCGAGCTACGCGATGCTGTTCAACAATGTCAGCCAGCAGGAATCCGGCGACATCATGAACGCGCTGAACGGCTCCGACATCGCCCATCGGCTCGACCCGAAAAGCGGCGCCATCCTGGTGGCGGCGGACCAGGTCCACGAGGCGCGGCTGAAGCTCGCCGCCCAGGGCCTGCCCCGCGGCTCGGGTTTCGGCCTGGAAATCATGCAGGACAACGGCGCCTTTGGCAGCAGCCAGTTCATGGAAACCGCCCGCTACAACCATGCACTGGAGACGGAACTCGCCCGCACCATCAGCACGCTGCGCCCGGTGCAGGCCGCGCGTGTGCACCTGGCCGTACCCGAGTCCACCGTGTTCCTGCGCAAGCGCAAGGAACCGAGCGCCTCGGTGCTGATCAACCTCTACCCGGGACGCGACCTGGAAAAGGCGCAGGTGGCCTCCATCGTGCACCTGGTCGCCTCCAGCATCCCGGGGTTGGACTCCAGCCGTGTCACGGTAGTCGACCAGCAGGGCCGGCTGCTCAACGCGCCGGGGGATGCCTCGGCACTCGGGCTCTCGACCCAGCAGTTCGAGTACGCCGAACGCATCGAGCAGTCCTATGCGGACCGCGTCATGAGCCTGCTCGGCCCGATGCTGGGTCCCGACCGCATCCGCGCCACCGTGACCGCGGATATCGACTTCACCGAACGCGAGGAGACCCGCGAGGACTTCGACCCCGACAACACAGTGGTGCGCAGCGAGCAGCTCGCCGAGGACCGCAACGCCGGCGCGAGCGCGGCCATTGGCGGCATTCCCGGCGCGCTGTCCAACACCCCCCCGCCGCCGGTGGTGGCGAGCAACGCGGCCAATCCGCAGGCTGGCGGCGCCTCGGAGTCGGTCGAGGCAGCGACCACGGGCCCCCTGAACGAGTCCATGCGCCGCACCCGCAACTACGAGGTCAACCGCAAGCTGAGCCGCACACGCCAGCCGACCGGCAATATCCGCAAGCTGTCCGTCGCCGTGCTGGTCGATCACAAGCGGGTCATCGCCGAGGATGGCAGCACGACCGCGGAGCCGCTCGCCGAAAAGGAGATCGACGAAATCACCCGACTCGTCAAGGAAGCCGTCGGCTTCGACGAGCAGCGCGGTGACAGCGTCAGCGTCAGCAACATCTCCTTTTACGAAAAGCCGGCAGAGCCGGAGATCGAGGAGCCAGGTCTGCTCGACTCCCCGGGCCTCGTGGACAACCTGCGCAACGTGCTGGCAGGCGTCCTCCTCCTCGGTCTTGCCTTCGCGGTCATCCGCCCGATCATGCGCGGACTCGGTGTCGGCGGCGGCGCGCCGCCCGCCGGCATGCTGCCCGCGGGTTCCGCGCCCGCCGGGTACGCCAGCGCGCCCCCGCGCGCGTCGCTCTCCTTCGACGACAAGGTGAGCGTCGCCCGCCAGCTTGCCGACAAGAACCCGGAGCGGGTGGCACAGATCGTCAGAACGTGGATGCAGAACGATGACTGAAGCAGGCAATTTCAGCGGCAGCGAGCGGGCCGCCATCTTCCTCATGTCGCTCAGCGAGCGCGAGGCGGCCGAAGTGATGAAGCACATGCCGCTCAGCGAAGTGCAGAAACTCGGTGCGGCGATGGCGAAGCTGCGCAAGGTGACCCGCAACCAGGCCGACGCGGTGCTGCATCACTTCACGGAAAACGTGGAGTCCGAAGCCCCTCTGGTCGGCCGCTCGCCCCGCTTCCTGAAGAAGCTGCTGGCCAGCTCGCTCGGCGAAGAACGCGCCAACTCTCTCTACGAGCGGCTGGTCGACGAAGACGGCAAGGGTCTCGATTCCCTGCAACTGATGGAGGCCAAGGAGGTCACCGAGATCATCCAGGGCGAGCATCCGCAGGTGATCGCCATCGTGCTGGCAGGCCTCGACCCGGCCAAGGCCGCCCAGATCGTGGCGCAGCTGCCGGTACGCCAGGCAACCGACGTCGTCACGCGCATCGCGCGCATGAACGAGGTTCCCGAGAACGCCATCACCGAACTCGACGATGTGCTGCAGCACCGCTTCAAGCACTCTGGCGCGCCGCGGATGACGGCCATGGGAGGCGTGCGCAGCGCCGCCACCATTCTCAACCAGGCCCAGAAAGATATCGGCAAGCAGATCATCGGCGAACTCGACCGGATCAACGCGGCCATGTCCCAACAGATCCAGGACAACATGTTCGTGTTCGAGAACCTCATGGAGGTCGATGACCGTGGCATCCAGGCACTGGTGCGCGAGATCACCACGGACACGCTGGTGGTGGCGCTGAAGGGCGCGGACCCCGCGCTCCAGGACAAGATCTTCCGCAACATGTCCAAGCGTGCCGCGGAGCTGCTGCGCTCGGATCTCGAGGCGAAGGGACCGGTCAAGCTGTCCGATGTCGAGGCAGCCCAGAAAGAGATCGTGATCACGGCCCGGCGTCTCGCTGACGAGGGCGCGATCATGCTCGGCGGCGGCGGCGAAGACTTCGTATGACCTCATCGAAGCTGTTACGCGCCGACCAGCTGGGCGAGCGCTGCCAGCCCTGGCAGGCCCCCGAGGTCGCGGCGCCAGAGCGCGGTCCGGGGACCACACCGGCCGACCTGCGCGCTGCGCGCGAACAGGCCTGGCAGGAAGGTTTTGCCGAGGGGCGCGCCGCCGGCCTGGAAGCAGCCCGCAAGGAGGCCCGGGCGACGGCTGCCGCTCTGGAGAAGGCGCTCGATACGCTGACACGCCCGCTCGGGGAGCTCGACCACCGTTTTCACGATGAAGTGGTGGAGCTCGTGCGTGCCGTGGTGCGCGCGGTCCTCAGGCGCGAGCTGCGGCTCGACCCGTCCCATCTGGTCGAAGTCGTGCGCGAAGGCCTCGCCGCCCTGCCCATGGCTGCCACCGAGGTGACGGTGCGCATGCATCCCGAGGACGCCGCCGCCGTGCGCGGCTGCCTGTCCCCGGACACCGCGACGCGCGCCTGGCATATCGAGACCGACCCGCTGATTGAGCGCGGCGGCTGCATCATTCACACGGCACAGTCACAGGTCGACGGTCGACTCGAGACGCGGCTCGATCGCACGATTGCCACCATGTTCGACGACACACGCAGGAGCGGTGATGAACCACCCGGCACTGACGCTGGCGAATAACCGCGGCCGGCGCTGGTCCGCTCACCTCGGCGAACTGCGCGGCCGCGTGCGCCACCCCGGAGTCACGGTCGAGGGCAAGCTGGCGCGCGCCGCAGGCATGACGCTCGAAGCCACCGGGTGCGAGGCCGCGCTTGGCGCCCGCTGCCTGATCGAGGGCCACAGCGGCGGCCAGATCGAGGCCGAGGTGGTCGGCTTTTCCGGCGACCGGCTGTTTCTGATGCCAACCAGCACGCTGGCCGGCGTGATGCCCAATGCCCGGGTGATTCCCACCCGCACGGTGGCGCAGGTTCCGGTGGGCTATTCGCTGCTCGGTCGCGTCATCGACGGCACCGGCAACCCGCTCGACGGCCGCGGCCCGGTATTGCCCGACGCCCGCGTGCCCCTGGAAGGCCGCCCCACCAATCCCCTGCTCCGCCGCCCCATTGCCGAACCGCTCGACGTCGGTGTGCGCATGATGAATGCGCTGTTCACCGCCGGGCGCGGACAGCGGCTGGGACTGTTTGCGGGCAGCGGCATCGGCAAGAGCAGCCTGCTCGCGATGATGACGCGTTTTACCCAGGCGGACGTGATCGTCGTCGGCCTGATCGGCGAACGAGGCCGCGAGGTCAAGGAGTTCGTCGAGGACAACCTCGGCGTCGAGGGCCTGGCGCGCGCCGTCGTGGTCGCCACCCCGGCCGACTGTTCGCCACTGCTGCGCATGCATGGCGCCTGGATGGCCACCGCGATCGCGGAGTATTTCCGCGACCAGGGCCGGCAGGTGCTGCTGCTCATGGACTCGCTGACGCGCTTCGCCCAGGCCCAGCGCGAGATCGGGCTCGCCATCGGCGAACCGCCGGCGACCAAGGGCTACCCGCCCTCGGTGTTCGCTCGGCTCCCGCAGCTCATCGAGCGCGCCGGCACGGGCACCAGCGGCAACGGCTCCATCACCGCCTTCTACACCGTGCTTGCCGAGGGCGATGACGAGAACGACCCGATCGTCGATGCCGCACGCGCGGTCCTCGACGGCCATATCATGTTGTCGCGGGAAATCGCCGAGAGCGGCATCTACCCGCCGATCGACCCGGAGGCCTCGATCAGCCGCTCGATGAACCGCATCTGCTCCCCGCAGCACCTGCGCGCCGCGCAGCGCTTCCGCGAGATCCATGCCTATTACCAGCGCCACCGGGACCTGATCACGGTCGGCGCCTACCGCAGCGGCTCGGACCCGCAACTCGACCGCGCCGTGCGCCTGTGGCCGCGCATCGAGGCTTTCATGGCGCAGGCCATGGGCCAGTCGGTGAGCCTGGCAGCCGCCATCGCCGAACTGGAAGCCCTCGTGAACAGCGAGACCGCGGGACGCTCGGAACTCGCCGAGGCACCGGGAACCCGCGGCCCCTGAGCCATGGCGAAAAGCCGCGGCCTGCAGACCATACAGCGCATCGCCGAGCATGGCGCGGATGCCGCTTCGCGCGAGGTCGCCGCGCGTCTGCGTTCACTGCACGCCGAAGAGGAAAGGCTGCGGCAGGTGCGTGCCTACCTGGAGCACTACGAGACCCTCTGCACCACCAGCGCGGCAGGACTGACGATAGCGACCATCCAGAGCCGGCGCCAGTTCGTGACACGCCTGCGCGACGCCGTGGAGCGCCAGTCCCAGGTCGTGGAAGAACAGCGGATCCGCCACCTGCAGGGGGTCGAGCGCTGGCGCGACGCACGCTCGCGCGCGCTCGGTCTGCAGCGCTTCAACGAACGCGTGCGGCAGCGGCAGGCCGAGCGGCTGCGACGCCACGACCAGGCGGCGCTCGACGAGATCGCGCAGCGCAGACGCTGACGGCGGAACCGTGATGCCGGTCACCCGGCAGCGCCCACGGGCCGGCTGGAAATGTAGCTGGCACGGTTATTGCTGATTAGTTTCCGTACGAACACGGAAATCTCCCCACTCGTGACCGCCACAGTCATTCCCGATACCGGCCAGGCGAGCGTCGCCGCGACGGCACTCGGCCTCGTCCAGGGGTCGGCCAGCACGCCCGTGGGCGTCGGCAGCCCGCGTACACAGGCTGCGGCAGGGATACCGACGGGCTCGTTTTCGGCGCTGTTGCTGGGCTTGCGGGCCGAGGGCGGCACGGACGCCAAGTCCACAGCCGCGGAGTTTGCACTGCCCCTGAGCGGTCCCTCGCTGGGGGACACGGCTCCCTCGGCGTCGCTCCTCTTCGGCAATCCCGTGTCGTCGGCAACCGCATCGCCCGCACCCGCGGTGGCAGCAACGACCCGGCCGGACGGCGAGGTCTTGCCACCCGACGGCAGCGACTTGCCGCTGCCCGATGTCGAGACGCTGCTTGCCAGCCTCGCGGCGCCTGCGATTGCCGCGCAGCCGGCGCAGCCCAGCATGGCGACGGCAACGCTGCCGGAATCAGCGCCTGCGCCGGGCCCTCCGGGACCGGTTGCCGGGCCAAACCAGGGTGGCGAGCTCGCGCCCGGCCAATCGACGGCAGCGAGCGGGCAGACCGACAGCCTCGCCGCGACAATGCTGCCTGCGGCAGACACGGCGGAAGGCGGCACGTCCGGGGAAAACATGGAAGCTGATCTGCCGGCGCCGGAAGCCGCGGGCGACCCGGCGGGCCGTCGCCCGAGCGGTGTCGGCGCGGAGTTTGCCGTGATGATGGACGCGCGCGCCCGACTCGATGCAGCACCCGAGCCGGCACCACGGATCGTCGCGGGACCGGAAACAACGGTGTCGGCAATGGCTCTACCCACCAGCGCCACGGGCACCACGGCGGCGAGCGCGCCGCCTGGGTCGGCGACGCAGGTCCTGCCCTTCGACACGCTGCCGGCGCTCGAACCCCTGGCCTACCGCGAAACCTGGGCGCAGGGACTCGGTGACCGGCTCATGATGATGGCTGAGCGCGGCATGCAATCGGCCACGCTGCGCCTGCAACCCGAACACCTCGGTCCGCTGGAGGTGCGTATCCAGGTGGACGAGGACGGCTCCGCGAAGGTCCTGTTCAGCGCCCACCAGGCGACCACCCGCGAGGCCCTTGAGCAGGCCATCCCCCGACTGCGGGAACTGTTCGCGGACCAGGGCCTGAACCTGATGCAGGCCAACGTGGACTCGGGCCGTGACGGCTTCACCCAGCGCGGCTTTGCCGCCACCGCGTCGGCCTGGCGCGGAGCGACCGGGGACGACACCGAGCGGCCAGCGCCTGAAGCGGTGTCACTGTGGCAAATGCGGCCGGCGGCAGATCGCCGTATCGATGTCTTCGTCTAGGGCCTGTTCCGGGCCATTTCGGCCACCGTCGCAGTGATTCCCATCGTAGGAATAGGCCCTAGCGCTGCGTTCCGCAAATAACTTGCAAGCAATGCCCGCCCTTGCGGCGGGAGGTCTCCGCCGTCGCTCCCCGATACTCGCTTTGGGCGGAGACCCCCGCCTCCAGGCGGTCCGCCCATTACAGACCGTCAACGTTCTTGCGGGATGCCACACTAGCTGCGAAGGAAATCAGAGACAGTGACCTTTCTGCTGAATACAAGCGGTCCGGTTAGGAATAAAAAAAGTTCTTCGCCCATCTGCGGGCCACATTGCGGCAGACAACCGCGCCGCTTAGTGCC
>JAKLLP010000064.1:0-9014 GCA_023150055.1 Gammaproteobacteria bacterium
TGTCTACGTGAAAAACGGCATTGTCTGGCGCGAGGAACAGCAGGGAGAGTACGGACGTTCCGGTGACGATACGCCGGACTATGGTCCGCGCGGCTGCCAGAAGGGCATCCGCCAGGCCAAATACATGTACGGCAAGCAGCGCGTGCTCTATCCGATGAAGCGGCTCGGCGCGCGCGGCGAAGGCAGGTGGGAGCGCATCAGCTGGGAGCAGGCGATCTCCGAGGTCGCCGACAAGTTCCTGGAGCACGCGATCGAGACGGGCCCGGAGTCGATCACGTTCGCGATGGGCACGCAGATGATCCTGAAGCGTGCCTCGTTTGCGGCGCTGTTTCGTTTCTGCAATGTGACCGGGATCATCTGCCCGGAGACCTTCGCCGGGGTCGGCGACCTGCCGGTCGGGGCCTACATGACGCTCGGCAACGAGCTGCCCGGCGACAGCATGGCGGCGGTATTCAAATCGAAGTGCTGCCTGGTATGGGTCTGCAACCCGGCCGCCACGCGCATTCCCGACGCGCATTTCTTCTGGGAGGCCCGCTACAACGGCGCCGAGGTGGTCACCATCGCGCCGGAATTCAACGCGACGGCGATGCATTCCTCCAAGTGGGTCAATCCGAAACCCGGGACCGACACCGCGCTGGCAATGGGCATGGTGCAGACGATCATCGCCGATCGGCTCATCGACTGGGACTATGTGCGCGAACAAACCGACCTGCCGTTCCTGGTGCGCCTGGATACGCGCAAGTTCCTGCGTGGCACCGACCTCGGCGTGACCGGGGAGGCCGCTACCGATACCTTCTATATATGGGATGAGGTGACTGGCCGGCCTGTGGTGGCGCCTGCCACGGGCATCGTGGCGAAACCCGGCCCGCCGGGTACGCCGCCGGAAGGCAGCCTGCGGCTCGGTGCGCTGCGCCCGGCCGTGGAGGGGCGCTGGACCGTGACCACGGCCGACGGCGCACGGGTCGAGGTCACGACCGTTTTCGAGCTGACCCGCGAGCTCTGCGAACGCGACTACACCCCGGAAAAGGTGCGTGAGATCACGGGAGTGCACCCTGACGTCACGCGCTCGGTGGCGCGCAGCTTTGCCAACTCCGGCGCCGGGATGATCTACGCGGGTTACCGCTCATGCAAATGGCTCCATGGCGACAAGCTCCATCGGGCCTGGCTCCTGATGTGCGCGCTCACCGGCAACACCGGGCGCGAGGGTGGTGGCATGCAGACGACGCAGCTCGCCAGCGCGGATGGCATCCTGCAGTTCGTCTTTGCCGATATCGGCCCGCGGCTCAAGGTCGCCGCGATTTCCGTCTGGGACTATGCGCATGTCGACGGTAAAGGCCTGAACGAGGATTCCTACGGCAAGGATCTCGCTGAACATTTCGATCGGCATTACCAGGAGGCCATCGCCAACCGCTGGCTGCCCGATTACAGCCGCACGCCCTGGAAGATGGCCATCATGGCCGGCCACAACCCGGCGAACTGGCGCGCTTCGGGAGGCCGCTGGCGGCAAAGCGTGGTCGAGCGGCTCGATACCATCGTCGCCATGACACCGGACATGAGCGTGACGGCGATGTACGCCGATTACGTGTTGCCGGTGGCCCATCACTACGAGCGCCAGGACATCACGATGGAGGGCCGAACCCCATACGTGCAGGTCCTCGACCGGGCGGTGGCGCCTCTCGGGGAGTCCACGGATGACTTCGACGTGATGGCGCGCCTCGCGAAGGCCATTGCGGAGAAAGCCAGGGCGCGCGGCATTGCGCCCATCAAGGACAGCTTCTACGGGCAGCCGATCGAGCATGACTACACCAGGCTCGGCGAGCTCATGACGCTGGGAGGCAAGGTGAGCACGACGCGCGACATCGTGCAGTTCCTGCTCGACAACTCCGCCGGTATCCCGAAGATGACCTACGAGGAACTGGCGAAAAGAGGCTTCGTGCGCGTCGATGACTCGCAGGGCACGCAATTCGGCCCGGCGTCGCCGTATTCGTACAAGACGCTGGCAAGCACCCGGGGCAGGGTGCCATACCCGACGCTCACCCGGCGCCAGCAGTACTACTTCGACCACGACTGGTTCCTCATGGAGGGCGAGGAGCTCCCGGTGCACAAGGATCCGCTCGAGAATCCGGGCCACTCCATGCGGCTCACCATGGGCCACGCCCGCCACGGGATCCACAGCATGTGGCGTGACGATGCGCTGCTCGTGCACCTGCAGCGCGGCGAGCCCGACGTCTACGTCAACGACGAGGATGCCAAGGCGCGCGGAGTCGGGGACGGCGACCTCGTCCGCGTGCACAACAACCACGGCTCATTCGTGGCCATGGCCCACTTGAGTGCGGGTTTGCAGCCGGGCCAGTTGTTCATGTATCACGGCTGGGACCCGATGATGTTCCGCGGTCGCCAGAATTTCAGCGCCGCGATTTCCACCGGTGGCCTGCTCAAGCCGACCTCGCTCGTGGGCGATTACGGCCACCTCGGCTACCGCACACCGGATTACGTCCCGAACCTCACTTTCCACGACACGACCGTGAGCTTCGAGAAGTACGTGGAAACAGGCAAAGGTATCTAAGCGCAGCGGCGCTACACAATCGAGGACGCAAACCCATGACGCAACGCCAGGTCGCGATGGTGATAGATCTCAACAAGTGCATTGGCTGTCAGGCATGCACGGCGGCATGCAAGTCGCTGTGGAGCGATGAGGAGGGCCAGGAGCACATGTTGTGGAACAACGTCGAGACGAAACCGGGTCCGGGTTATTCGCGGGACTGGGAGGAAAAGGGCAAGCGCAGCGGCTGGAAAGACGGTGTGCTGCAGTACGGGGGCCTGCAGCCGGATGAGGCATACGGGAAGCCCGCGGCGCTCAATCATCAGGCAGTCTATTTCGAGGGACGCGAGGCGCGGCTGCAACGCCCCGAGCCGATGACTTACGGGCCGAACTGGCACGAGGACTCGAGTTCCGGCACTTACCCGAACAACTATCATTTCTATCTGCCGCGGCTGTGCAATCACTGCACGAAGCCGGCTTGCCTGGAGGCCTGCCCGGTGCGGGCAATTTACAAGCGCGAGCAGGACGGCATCGTGCTGGTGGACCAGGACAAGTGCCAGGGCTTCCGGCTCTGCAACCAGGCCTGTCCATACGACAAGGTGTATTTCAACCATGTGAAGCGCAGGTCGGAGAAGTGCATCTTCTGTTTCCCGCGGCTGGAGCAGGGTGTGGCGCCGGCCTGCGCGCGCCAGTGCCCGGGGCGGTTACGGTTCGTGGGGTTCCTGGAGGACGAGGGACCCATCCGCAAGCTGGTTTACGAGTGGAAGGTGGCTTTGCCGCTGCACCCTGAATACGGCACGGAGCCCAATGTCTTCTACGTGCCGCCGATCCTGCCTCCGGCGTTCGACGCGGAGGGTCGTTTCGACGAGGAAAATCCGCGTATCCCGATGGAGTATCTGCGCTACCTGTTTGGCCCCGAAGTGGACGGCGCACTGATCACGCTGCACGAGGAAATGGAAAAGAAGCGCGCGGGGAAGGCCTCGGAGCTGATGGACCTGCTGATCGCGCGGGACTGGAAGAGCCTGTTCAACATTCCCGACGTGAAGGTGGTCTCCGGCTCGGAGGGGACACCCGCACCGGCGGCCTGAGAAAAAGGGGACAGAAAAAGGGGTGACTGTCCCCTTTTTCCTCTACCTGGACTCGTTCAGCATGTACTCGACGGCGGCGATGACTTCCTCGTCGGACAGATCGACGAAGCCGCCCTTCGCGGGCATGACGCCCTTCGCGCCCTGGAAGCCCTCCAGCGCGTGCTTTTTCACGGTCGCTTCACCCTGAGCTAGGCGCGTCGCCCAGTCGGCCTTGTCGCCGAGCCTCGGCGCGCCATTGACACCGGGGCCATGGCAGGCGTTGCAGGCCTGGTTGAAGACCTGCGGCCCTGACAACGGTGCCGCCACGGGGGCTGGAGCCGCAACGACTGCGGCTTGCCCGCTCGGCGTATCCTCGCCGGTCAGCACGACGCGTCCGAATGGCCTCAGTCGCTCGCTGACCTGCTCCTGGTACACGCGGTTTTCGTCCACACCGGCCCGCTGGATGGGCGAGCCGATCGTCACCGCCGCCAGCGCGAGAACGACGGCGATCGTGACCAGCAGGCCGATCACCACGCTGAAGTGGTCCATGAATTGCGTATCGCTTTTGCTCAAGACGATGTGCCCCCGTGCTCGCAACCGCCGCCGTCCGCGGCGGGGGCGAAGTATAAGCCGACACCCAGCGGTGGCAAAGCGTCTGGCGGGCCACCCCCGGGGTCGTCAGGTCAGGTCGCGCGCTCAGTCGTGCGCGAGCGACTTCGTGGTGAAGAGGTAGTCCTTGAGTTCCCCGGACAGGGAGGGATCCCGGCGCCGCATCCATTCGAGGAGCATGGCGGCGTGCTCCTTCTCCTCGTCGCGGTTGTGCGCCAGTAGCGCCTTCAGTTCCGGGTCCTTGCAGGTAGCGACACGCTGGTTGTACCAGTCGACGGCCTCGAGTTCTTCCTTGATCGACTCGAGGGCGAGGTGCATGTCGCGGGTGTCTGCCGGCAGTTCGCTGGCGGGTTCCTGGTAGGGCATGGAATGCTCCGTTGCAGTGGGCGGTCGTTCATGGAATTCCTGCGGTGCAATTATTGCACGCTTGCCTGACCCTGCGCGGTCGCTTACCGTCGACCAGCCGGCAAACGCCGCCAGTCAGCGCCTGCGGAGCCTGATCGACCACGTGTACACTTTCCTGAAATGGCTGCACGTCCTGACTGCCTGCATCGGCTTCGGTTCGAACGTCACCCATTTCTTCTGGCTGCTGGCCGCCAATCGCGATCCGCCGAGCCGAGCCAACACGCTGCGACTGGTCAAGAAGATAGACGATCGTCTCGCCGTGCCGGCCTACGCGGTGACCGTCATCTGCGGTGTGGTGATGTGGTGGTGGCGCTGGCCCGCCGGCAGCAGCTGGCTGATCACGGCGCTCGTGTTGACGCTCGTAATGGCGGTCATGGGTACTGCCTACGGGCCGTTCATGAAGCGCTGGATTCGCCTCGCTGGAGAACCGGGACCGGAGAACCCCGCGCTGGCTCCGCTGTCGCGCCAGCTCACCTTCTGGTGGGCCACGATTTCGCTGGGCGTGCTGGCAGTGCTCTGGCTGATGGTGTGGAAACCAGACCTCTGGTAGGCAGCCGTGGTGACGCGCAGCCGATGGCTCGCGTTGTCGATTTCATTCGGTCACTCACCGACGCCTGCCCGCGCCTGATGTCGTCGCCGTTCTGGTTATTGTCAAATTTTCGGCATGAATATGTTCCCGCTGGGTCCGGCGCGCCGCAGAAGGGCACGGCTGGGACGCCGAGATTGCTATGATCGGGGGGTGACGTTCATGCGAGTGGCCCCGGAAACGAACCGGGATCGCAACATCGGGCGGGCTGCTCGCGGCTGATTGTTCGCTACCCGTCGGCGATACGCGATCCTGTCGCAGTGCCGGGGTCGAGGAACGATTATCGTGAGGACGGGGGTTTTTTCATTGACGGTCGCGCTGCTGGCGGTCGCGTCGCTCGACGCTTTGGCGCAGTCACCTGCCAATGACCGGCTCGCCGACGCGGCCGCGCTGCCGGGAAACACCGGGCAGGTAGTCGGCAGCAACATGCTCGCCACGGGCGAGAACTTCGAGCCCGATCACGCCGGGCAGAGCAGTCCGCGAGCCTCCGTCTGGTATCGGTGGAGTGCGGTCGACAGCGGCGTGTTGCGGCTTGACACTCACGGCAGCGATTTCGACACGACGCTCGCCGTTTACACCGGCTCGACGATGTGGCTGCTCACCGAGCGGGCGAGCAATGACGACAGCGAGGGCGCGCAGAGCGCCGTCACAATCGCCACGGTAGCCGGGACGACGTACCGGATCGCGGTCGATGGCTTCGAAGCCGATGAAGGCGAGTTCGTCCTCAATTACGCCTGGTCAGCCGATGGCGCGCCAGCGAACGATGACTTTGCGGTACGCACGATTCTGCCCGGTGGCGCGGCAGGCGTGTCGGGCTCGACATTCGGCGCCACCGGTGAGCCCGGAGAACCGGATCACGCGTTCGTCTCCGCTCCCGCATCGTCGGTGTGGTGGTCATGGACGGCGCCGGCGGCCGGCCGGGTCACGGTCTCCACCGCAGGCAGCAGTTTCGACACGGTGCTCGCGGTGTACACCGGGAGCGCGGCGGGCGGGCTGAGCGAGGTCGCTGCCGACGATGATCACGTGGACCTGACCAGCCAGGTCGTGTTCGGCGCCTCCGCGGGAACCGACTACGGCATTGCCGTGGATGGCTTCGGCGAATCGCAGGGTCACGTCGAACTCGCCGTGACCTTCGAGCAAGACGACGGCACGGATAGCGACGCCGACGGCGTGACGGACCTGTGGGACAACTGCCTGCTCGCGCCCAATGGACCGCTGAAGCCCGACGCCGGCGGCAACAGCCAGCTCGACGCCGACGGCGACGGCTACGGCTATGCCTGCGACGCCGATCTCGACAACAGTGGCGGCATCGTCAATTTTGCCGATCTCGCCGCCTTCCGGGCGGCGTTCGGCACCAGCAGCGCTGCGGCCGACCTGAACGGCTCGGGCGGCATCGTCAATTTTGCCGACCTCGCCGCCTTCCGTTCGTTGTTCGGCAAGGCCCCGGGGCCGTCCGGCATGCCGCCGTGATTAGTCGGGCAGATACGGACGCGCGGCGTCGAGCATGAGCTCGGCGTCGTGCCCGACGCCGTCGACGATCACGCGACGATGTACCGGCTCGCCGTAGTGTTGCGCCAGGTGGCTGAAGAATTTCTTGCCGCGGTCGTAGCGATCGCGACCCTGCCGCTTGGCCGCGCAACCGGTGTCGAGATTATCGTCGATAGTGGTATCGCGGCTGCCGAGCAGGTAGATCACGTCGCGCTGCGGGTAATCGGGCGCCACGCCGGCGCTCATGTAGGTGTTGGGATTGTCGAGCCCGTAGCGGTAGTCGTTGTAATCGGGGCAATTGCCCGCGTTCACCGGCCGCGTCGCATCCAGATACAGGTAAGAGCCCGGGTTCGCGACGATGAAGGTGAGTCCCTCCATGCGGGTGCCGGCCGCGTAGCGGGTGACGAACTGCCCGCCGGCGCTGTGCCCGACGACGGCCACGCCGTCGAACATCTCCACCATCCGGTCGAGCACCTCGAAGGAACTGACGCGCTCCTCATCGAGGGACTTGTTGCCGTCCCGCCAGCGCGATGACCAGTACAGCCCGGGGCCGTTTTCCTGAAAATGCGGGGCGATCACGAGGGTGTCGAGGTCTTCCAGGTAGCTCAGGTAGTCGTCCGCGTTGCGATCCGAGCCGTGAATCACGAACACGGCAGGACCGGACTTGCCGTTCGAGCAATACGGAACGTACGAGGCGCCGACGGGAAACTGGTTCGGGCAGGTGGGGTCGGCGACCACGACGCTGGTCGCAAACAGCACGAGAAGGACTGTTCGGCGCATCGGATCCACGGTCCGCTTTTCTGGTTCTTGTTACAGTGGATTATAGGCGCGCTGCTCGCGGCCATCGCAACCCCTGGACCAGTTGCGATGCCGCTTATGTATAGCGCCGACGGCCGTTGCTCGTGGGGTCCTGGCGTTCCCCGAAGCGCAGTGCGCCCGTTTGAGTCCTGCCGAGACGGAACAGTACTGAGCCGTCCGCCACTCTGGTGCAACCTCACCGTCCGGTGGGTCAGGATTTCCCTGGCGGTGCTCGCGGCACCGTGGCTTGCGGCGCGCAAATCAGGCCTCGGGCAGGTCGCCGTCAGGCGTTGTCGCGTGGCCGCGGCCGCAGCGCGGCGAGCGCGTTCCCGGCGACGCGGGACAGCAGGGGCGGCTGGTCGCTCGAACCGGTGACTGCGGCGGTGAGGGCGCTGCGGAACGGCTTGAGCCCCTGGCCTGCGCGCAGCGCGAGGTTGCGCACGAGGCGGGCCGGCGGCGTGTCGTCGCAATACAACCGGGCTAGCGCATTGGTGGCGAGGTAAAGGGGCCGCGTGACGGTACGGTGCTCGGTCTGCCAGGCCTCGAGGACCTCGGCCGCGGCAAAATCACGGCCTGCGGCGTGCGCTTCACGAATGTGGCGGGCGAGGGCGCAGGCGCCGCGCAGGCCGAAGTTGAAACCATGCGCCGTCACCGGGTGCATGCCGACGGCGGCATCGCCGATGCAGGCGAAACGGCGGGCGACGAAACGCTCGGCGTACACGGCCACGAGCGGGTAGGGATGGCGCGTGCTCACCAGTCGCATGCTCCCCAGCCGGCGGTCGAAGCGGCGTTCCATGTCGCGGTTGAACTCCTCCTCGCTGAGCGCGAGCAGGGCATCGATCTGGCGGTGTGGCAGCGTCAGCACCACCGACGCGACCTGGCCGGACAGTGGCAGCAGCGCCAGGGTCTGGCCGTACCCGAACCACTCCCAGGCGGTGTTCTCGTGCGGCTTTTCGAGTTCCATCCGGTACACCATCATGGTGCGACCGAAATCGCGCATCTGCGCGGGGATACCCATGGCGCGCCGGGTCTCGGAGAAACGGCTGTCGGCGGCAATTGCCAGCCCTGCCTGCAGCTTCTGGCCGTCGTCGAGTGTGAGTTCCGCCTGCCCGCCTGCGGTCCGTATCGTGCGCACGCTGGTGCCTGCCAGGAGGGTGACATCGGCTGCGTCTTGGACGGCCGCGAAGGCAGCGCGGCGGATCAGGTGGTTCGGCACCAGGTGGCCGAGTTCCGCGTGCGCGGCGTCGGGCTCGACTACCATCGCGAACGGCGAGGGGCCATTGAGGACGCGGGCCCGGCGCAGCGGGGAGATCTCCGCCGGGTCGATGTGCTCCCACTGGCGGAGTTCGCGCATCAGCCGGGCGCTGAGCTGCGTGAGCGCAATCTCGCGCCCATCGAATGGCGGGTCAGCCAGTTTCGCGGCGGGTAGTTTCTCGATCAGGGCGATGCGCAGTCCCGCGCCGGAGAGAGCGCGGGCGAAGCTGAGACCGGCCGGGCCTGCTCCGGCGATGGCGACGTC
>JAKLLP010000064.1:9024-9280 GCA_023150055.1 Gammaproteobacteria bacterium
GCTGGCGAACTATAGCAGCAGAGCGAGAGCCGGCGACAGGCGCAGCGCCATGGGCCGATAATGCGCGGCCGTGAATGCGCAGACGACCAGGCGGTTACCAGGATGAAACCCGCAGACCATGAATCGGCGGGTGTCGGCGCGTGGCGGCTGTTCTTTCCGTCAGCGCTGCTCCTCGCCCCAGCCAACGTGCTCCTCTGGCTGGCCGCCCGCGCGGGACTCGTATACACCCCGGGGATCGGTTCGGCAGCATGGCACG
>JAKLLP010000065.1:0-8910 GCA_023150055.1 Gammaproteobacteria bacterium
GCGACCCGGCCTGACGGTGGTGGCGGCCGCGGCGCTGGTCGGGGTTGTCGCCCGAAGGCCGCAGTGGTCGCTGGCAATCTTTGTTTCGCCGCAGGCGCGTACCTACCTGCCGCGTCTCATGGCGATGTCGGCCATTCTCGCCGTGCTACTCGCCGTAATGCCTTTCACCCGTGCCATGCCCCCCGACAGCGCGCAGGGGCTGGCCGTTCTGATTCTCGCGCTTACCGGTACACCAGTGGCGGCGCTGCTGTTCTCGGAGCGACTGAGCGCACGCATCAGGGTATTGCTGAGCAAGAGATTTCTGCCATTCCGTTACGATTACCGCGAAGAATGGTTGCGTCTGATCGATACTCTCGCATCGCCGGATCAACGCCTGCCATTGCCGGAGCGGGCTATCAAGGCGGTAGCGCAGATCGTGTCCAGTCCGGCCGGGATGCTGTGGATGCGCCGCGAACCGGATGGCTCGTTCGTCTGCGTGGCGGGTTGGAATACCAAGATGTGGTCGCATGAAAGGGTCCCGGGAGACGACCCCGTGGTCACTTTCATGTTCGAGCGCCAGTGGATACTGGACACCGCGGAGCTGGTGCGTAACCCGGAAATGTACGACCGCCTGTCGCGGCCGGCGTGGCTGGAGCAGTTTCCCGATGCGCTCCTGCTGGTTCCGCTCATCAGCAACAAGGTGCTCATCGGCTTCATGCTCCTGATGCAATCGAGTTCCGCATTTCGCCTCACATTCGAAGAGATCGACCTCCTGCGTACGTCGGGCCGCCAGGTTGCGGCGCATCTGGCTCAATATGAGGCCGATCAGCGCCTCGGAGAAGCCAAGCAGTTCGAGGCTTTCAATCGCCTCACGGCATTCCTGATGCATGACCTCAAGAACCTCATCGCGCAGCAGACGCTCGTGGTCAAAAACGCCGCACGTCACAAGGGAAATCCCGAGTTCTTCGAGGATGCCATCGCGACCATAGACAACTCCGTGGCGCGCATGAACCGTCTGCTGCGGCAATTACAGAGTGGCGAGACCAGTGGCAGGCGGAGCAAGAGCCGGCTCGGGACATTGCTGCAGGAAGCTGTC
The DNA here is from genome assembly GCA_023150055.1 of Gammaproteobacteria bacterium. GTDB lineage: Bacteria > Pseudomonadota > Gammaproteobacteria > Steroidobacterales > QUBU01. Next base: position 1,076 of record JAKLLP010000065.1, read on the forward strand.
GATCGTTGCAAGGACGGCCTACCCGCGCCTTCGTTGATCCTTCAGGATCCGGACCTGCTGTCCAACATCGATCGCGACAGGTTTGCCATGGTGATGACCCACCTGATCCGTAACGCGCAGGAGGCTACGGTCAGTGAGGGGAGGGTGGAGGTGCGTGCGGCCCGGGAGGGCGCCGATGCGGTCATTACCATCGAGGACAACGGCTGCGGGATGGATGCGGAGTTCGTGCGGACGCGGCTGTTTCGTCCCTTCGATACTACCAAGGGCAGCAAAGGCATGGGCATCGGCGCCTACCAGGCGCGTACTTTCGTCATGGACTCGGGCGGGACACTCGACGTCCGGTCTGAGCCCGGCAGGGGCACATGTATTACCATTCGTCTGCCGCTGGCATAGCCTGCTGGTCGATGGACTTCAGGGGTTGATGGGTGAGTGATCAACGACGTTGCCTGCTGGTGGTGGAGGACGACAAGGGCCTGCAAGGTCAGTTGCGTTGGTGTTTCGAGGACTACGAGGTCGTGTTCTCGGAGGATCGCGAGTCTGCACTGGTCGCCGTACGCCGACATGAACCGGCGGTCGTGTTGCAGGACCTGGGGCTGCCACCGGATGCCGAGGGTGTCACCGAGGGGTTTGCGACCCTGGAGCAGATTCTGCAACTGGCCCCGGCGACCAAGGTCATCGTCGTGACAGGTCACGGCGACCAGGAGAATGCCGTCAAGGCGGTCGGGCTCGGCGCCTATGATTTCTACCAGAAGCCGGTCGATACCGACGTCCTGCAGCTCATCGTCCGGAGGGCATACCAGATCCATGACCTCGAGCAGGAAAATGAGCGACTCCTCCGCGAGAAGAGTGCTTCACCCCTGGATGGCATCGTCGCTGCAAGTGAGAAAATGCTCCAGGTCTGTCGGGTCATCGAGAAAGTCGCTCCGACGAATGCGACGACCCTGCTGCTCGGGGAAAGCGGCACCGGCAAGGAGCTGCTGGCGCGGGCGGTACACTCGCTGAGCCCGCGCGCCCGCAAGGCTTTCGTGGCCATCAATTGCGCTGCCATACCCGAGACGTTGCTGGAAAGCGAGTTGTTCGGCTACGAGAAAGGCGCCTTCACCGGGGCGGTCAAGCAGACACCGGGTAAAATCGAGACGGCAGACGGCGGCACGCTGTTTCTCGACGAAATCGGTGACATGCCGCTGTCGCTCCAGGCGAAGCTCCTGCGGTTTCTGCAGGAACGTGTCGTCGAGCGGGTAGGCGGACGCGAGGAGTTGCCGGTCGATGTGCGCGTGGTCTGCGCCACCAACCAGGACCTGGATGCGGCTATACGCGAGGGCCGATTCCGTCTGGATCTGTTTTACCGGATCAGCGAGATCACGATCAGGATCCCTCCCGTGCGAGAGCGCGATGGTGGCCGGCTGGTGCTCGCGCGTGTCCTCCTCGAGAAGTCCGCCGGCCAACTCAACCGGCGCATCAGCGGCTTCAGCGCCGATGCCCGCAGCGCCATCGAGAACTACTCATGGCCCGGCAACGTGCGGGAGATGGAGAACAGGATCAAGGGCGCCGTCATCATGGCCGAGGGTAAGCAAGTGACGGCAGGTGATCTCGGGCTCGCGGATATCGGCAAGGATGCCGCCGGCCTGACTCTGCGTGAGGTGCGTCGAGAGGCGGAGACGCGGGCGATCCGCAATGCGCTGGCTGCGGCAAACGATAACATTTCACAGGCAGCGAAGGCGCTCGGCGTCACACGTCCGACCCTTTACGACCTGATGCAGAAATACGGAATCCTGTCGCGCGAGTCGCAATCGGGCGGCTAGCCTGCCGGTTTGGTCAGCAATCTGCGTTCCCACGCGAGCGAACTCGCGACGATCCTGTCGATATCATCGTATTGCGGGATCCAGTCGAGCACGGCCCGGATGCGCTCCGCCACCGCTATGAGAACCGGCGGGTCGCCGGGACGACGCGTTTCGTCGCGTGTCGCAAGCGCCTTTCCAGCGGCACGCTCCACTGCGGCAAGCACTTCGCGCACGCTGTAGCCATGCCCGTAACCACAGTTGAGCGTCACCGATGCGCCGCCGCTGCGGAGGTAGTGCAGAGCCTTCACATGAGCCGTGGCGAGGTCCTCGACATGAATATAGTCACGGATCCCGGTCCCGTCAGGAGTGGGATAGTCAGTGCCGAAAATCGATACATGGGACCGTTTCCCCACCGCCGCTTCGCAGGCGACCTTGGTGAGCAGCGTCGCGTTCCGGGTCGACTGGCCGATTCGGCCGCCCGGATCGCACCCGGCGACATTGAAATAGCGCAGCGTCGCGTAGCGCAGCGGGTTGGCCGCCGCGAGATCACGGAGCATCCACTCGGTCATGAGCTTGGATGTCCCGTACGGGTTGATAGGGGCGGTCGGGCTGTCCTCGGCAGCGCGCCCGTCCGGTGGTATGCCATAGACGGCCGCAGTCGAGGAGAAGACGAAGTGCCGCACGTGATGCGCAGCCGCACAGGCCAGCAGCTCGCGACTGGCGCAGGTGTTGTTGCCGTAGTAGCGAAGTGGGTCGGCCACCGATTCCGGGACGATGGTCCGGGCGGCGAAGTGCATGATCGTGTCGACCTCGAAGTCCCGCAGCAGCCGGCCAACCGTCGCAGCGTCCCCGGTGTTTCCGACGACCAGATCACCGTGTGTCACCGCGGAGCGGAAACCGGTGCTGAGGTCGTCCAGTACCACGAGCCGTTCGCCGGCCTCGCCGAGCTGGCGTACGACGTGACTGCCGATGTAACCGGCCCCACCCGTGATCAGGATGCCGTTCTTGCCCATATGGTCCCGGTCGTGCGAGAGATCCTCTGGGAAGGTTACAGGACTCGGCGGTCCGCTGTCAGGGACGCCGTCATCGGGCTTGACCTCGGTTGTCGCAGTGGGAGACCATCCGCCGCGGTCTGTATGGCAGACATGCATCATTGATTGACGGGGCTCGCGCGACAGTCGCGGTTCCTGGAGTTACCGAGAGTTTTCCCCATGGCCGCATCGGCAACGCGACCGGAGATATCAGTCGCTCCAATGCTGGACGTGACGGATCGGCATTGCCGGTATTTCCTGAGGCTGCTGGCACCGGGCGTGAGACTGTACACCGAGATGATCACGGCGCAGGCGGTCGTGCGTGGCGACCGCGAGAAGTTGCTCGCCTTCGATGCAGCCGAGCATCCCGTGGCGGTTCAGCTGGCCGGGCGTGACCCGGCCCAGCTTGCCCAAGCCGCCTTGATCGCGGCGGATTTCGGCTACGACGAAGTCAATCTCAACGTCGGCTGTCCGAGCCAGAGGGTTCAAGATGGCGGTTTCGGTGTCTGCCTGATGCTGGAGCCGGAAGTCGTCGCACGCTGCGTGGCTGCGATGCGCGCGGTAGTAGCCGTCCCTGTCACGGTCAAGGTCCGCACCGGCATCGATCAGCATGATGACTACGAGTTCTTTTCCCGGTTCGTCGCTATAGTTGCCGAGGCGGGCTGCACCACTTTCATCGTGCATGCACGCAAGGCAGTATCGAAAGGCCTGTCACCGCGGGCCAACATGACTGTACCGCCGCTCCGTCATGAGTTCGTGTACCGTCTCCGGGAAGAACGCCCCGAACTGCGCGTGATTCTGAACGGTGGGGTTCGTTCAATCGAGGCCATTGAGGCGCATCTTCTGCGGGTCGATGGGGTCATGCTCGGGCGGAAAGCGGCCGAAGACCCGTATTTCCTTACCGAGGTACAGCAGCGGTTCTTCGCCGGCACGACAAGCGCCGTGCCGCCCGGTCGTGCGGAGATCGTGCGCCGCATGAGTGCGTACGCACAGCACGAGCTCGGCAGAGGCACGCGACTGCGCGAGGTCACCAGGCACATGCTGGGCCTGTATCGCGGGGTTCCCGGCGCACGCCGCTGGCGGCGCCTGCTATCGGAACTGCCCTGCGCAGAGGGCGCTTCGGCTGATCTGCTGTTGCGCTCGACTGATTTTTTCCGGGGGTCGGAGGTGACGGCGCTATCCGACACTGTCCAGTCTGGCCGGTCTGGCTATTTGAGAGAAATCGACACGGAGAGAGGTCGTGACAAACAGCAGCGCGAAAAAGAGGGTGCCCGGACGCAGGGCAAGACTGGCCGACAAGGCGGACCGCTACGAGCTTTATGAGACCGCCGTCCATGACGCGAAAGCCGAGGTGCGGTTTATACGACAGACATTCAGGAAGTTGAGGCGCCGTCAGCCACGCAGCTTTCGCGAGGACTTCTCCGGGCCGGCCAGCGCAGCTTGCGAGTGGGTACGCAGCCAGCGGGGCGCGAGGGCTATCGGTGTCGATATCGAGCCCGCCGTCATCGAGTGGGGTCGACGGCATCGGCTGTCGCGCTTGCCACCGGAGGCCCGCAAGCGAGTAAGGCTGATTACCGCTGATGTGCTCAAAGTCAAAACGGCACCGGTCGACGTGGTGGCCGCATTGAATTTCAGCTACTGGGTATTCAAGTCGCGGCAAACCCTGCTTCGTTACTTCCGGCGTGTCCGCAAGTCCCTGACAGCCGAGGGGATCTTCGTGCTCGATGCATTCGGTGGCCACGATGCGGTGCGCGAACTGAAGGAGCGCACGCGACACAGGGGATTTGCCTATGTCTGGGAGCAGGTGCGATATCGACCGGTGACAGGGGAGATCGAGTGCCATATTCATTTCCGCTTTCCCGATGGCTCGATGATCAGGAGCGCTTTCGTCTATGACTGGCGCCTTTGGACCCTGCCCGAGCTCAGGGAACTGCTGCTCGAGGCCGGGTTCCGCAGGGCTACGGTGTACTGGGAAGGCGACGACGGGGAGGGTGGTGGCAACGGCGAGTTCAAGCCGGAAGAGTACGGTGAGGCGGACGCGACCTGGATCGCCTATGTCGTCGCCGAGCGCTGATCTGCCAGGCCGGTTCAGGCTCGCGGTTCCAGCCGCCTTGCTCGGGGGGAGCTTGTCGTATAATAACCAAACGGTTTTACATATTCTGGTGACGGGGACGCTGTGACAGAGGGCGCGGGTAAGGAAGTCGCCATACTTTTCGCTGACGTGGTGGGCAGTACCCATCTGTATGAAGTGATGGGGGATGAGCGTGCCCGCGAGACCGTTCAGCAGTGCCTGAAGATCATGCGCGAAGCCACCGAGCAATTCGGTGGAACCGTGATCAAGACGATGGGCGATGAGATCCTGGCGACGTTCCCGTCCGCGGACGATGCCATGAACGCCGCCAGCCAGATGCAAAAGCGAATTACCAGCAGTCGTCAGCTTGGCGCGGATAGCGCACAGGTCGCGATCCGCATCGGCTGCCACTATGGCCCGGTGGTGGCCGAGGATCGTGACATCTTCGGCGCTGCCGTTCACACCGCCAATCGCATGACGTCGCAAGCGAAGGCCGGGCAGATCCTGACCACCGACTTCACCGTCCGGCAGCTGACCAGCGAGTGGCGCGCGCTCACCCGCCAGATCGACATCGCCACCGTCAAGGGACACACCGGGGAGATGGCGCTTTTCGAGGTGTTATGGCAACCCGAAGAGGCAACCAGCATGTTGCCTGCAATTCCGATGCGGCAGGCCGCCAACGCGATCGGTGGCAAGCTGCGGCTGCGTTTCCGGGGCCAGGAACTGGTGCTGGGCGAGGACAGCCGTATGGCCGCGAGCATGGGGCGGGCCGACGAGAATGACGTGGTAAGCTTCGTCCTCGTCGATGAAAGCACCAACGGAACCTTCATTCAGCGCGATGACGGCGAAGAAATCTATGTTCGCCGGGACAGCGCCGAACTGAGCGGCAGCGGCGTCATCGGCATGGGGCGTGTTGCGACGCGCGGCACTCCCCTCGCCATTGAGTACAGTTTCGAGGACTAGCACGTAAACCGCTGCGCGGTCCTGATCCGGGCTCGGCATCCTCGCCTCGTGGCGTGCGCGGCGCGGGATCTGCGCTCCGTCCTCACCCGGCTGAGACCCGTCCGCGACGCACTCGGACTGGTGCCGGGTCACCTCAAGCGGGTGCCTCGTGCCGGTGCTCTCAGGCGAGGGTTTTGACCACCCGCTTGTGTTCCTCGAGAAGCTCGGCAGGGACCCGTGATCCAAGCTCGCCGAAGTAACCTGCGATGGCGGTCATTTCGTCGCGCCAGCTGCCCTTGTCGACCGTCAGCAGCGAGTCGATGACGGCCGGCGCGATCTCCAGCCCCTCCAGATCGAGATCTTCGGGTCGCGGCAGGTAACCGATTGGGGTCTCCCGGGCGATAGCCCGCCCCGCGCAACGATCGATGATCCAGCGCAACACACGGAGGTTGTCGCCGAAACCCGGCCACAGGAATTCGCCATTGCTCCCTTTGCGGAACCAGTTGACATGGAAGACCTTCGGCAGGTTTTTCGAACGATCGCCGAACGACAGCCAGTGCTGCCAGTAATCGCCGAAGTTGTATCCGCAGAAAGGCTTCATTGCCATCGGGTCGCGCCGGGTGACGCCAACAGCACCCGTTGCAGCGGCGGTCGTCTCCGATGCTACGGAGGCCCCAACCAGCACCCCGTGGCGCCAGCTCTTTGCTTCGTAAACGAGCGGAGCGAGTTCGCGCCTGCGTCCGCCGAAGATGATGGCGCTGATCGGGACACCGGCCGGATCGTCTGTTAGCGGCGAATATCCCGGGTTCTGGCGGGCCGCCACAGTGAAACGCGAGTTCGGGTGCGCAGCGGGTCCCTGCGCCTTGTCCCACGGCCGGCCCTGCCAGTCGATGGCGGGTCGTTCCTCGTCCTTGCCCTCCCACCAGGGCTCGTTGTTGGCCGTGACCGCCACGTTGGTGAATATCGTGTCGTGGCGGATCATCTCGAAAGCATTGCGGTTGGTTTCCTGGTTGGTGCCGGGCGCCACACCAAAGAAACCGGACTCCGGATTGATGGCGCGTAGCCTGCCGTCGCCGTCCAGGTGCAGCCAGGCTATATCGTCGCCCAGCGTGCGCACCTTCCATCCTGGCATTGACGCGGGCGGGATCAGCATGGCGAGGTTTGTCTTGCCGCAAGCCGATGGGAATGCGGCGGCGAGGTAGTGGCGTTCGCCCTGCGGGCTCTCCACCTCCACGATGAGCATGTGCTCGGCGAGCCATCCTTCATGCCGCGCCTGCCAGCTTGCGATACGCAGGGCATGGCATTTCTTGCCAAGTAGAGCATTGCCGCCGTAGCCGGACCCGATGCTCTGGATGAGCAGTTCCTCGGGGAAATGCATGATGAAGCGCCGTTCCGGGCTGAGGTCCCCGGTCGAATGCAGGCCGCGTACAAAACTGTTCTCCCGCTCGATTCTCCTGAGCGCAGCGGTGCCCATGCGGGTCATGAGTTTCATGTTGGCGACCACGTAGGGGCTGTCGGTGATTTCCACTCCGCAGCGCGCGTATGGCGAGTCGATCGGTCCCATGCAGTACGGGATCACGTACATGGTGCGGCCGTGCATGCAGCCCTCGAACAGGCCATCCATCTTGCGATGCGCCTCGTCCGGCGCCATCCAGTTGTTATTGGTCCCCGCGTCGTCCTTGCTCTGCGGGCAGACGAAGGTCAGGTGTTCGACGCGGGCGACATCGGTCGGATCGGAGCGGTGCAGATAGCAGTCGGGGTAAGTCGAGTCGTTGAGCCTGATCAGGTCGCCGCGCTTCAGCATGAGATCGATGAGCGAGTTGTATTCCTGTTCACTGCCATCGCACCAGTGAATATTGTCAGGCCTGGTGAGGGCAGCAGTGTTCTCAACCCATTGGCGAAGGGCTTCGTTCGTCGTGCTCATGATGCGCTTCCTCGGGATGGCGTCGGGTGGCGGCACTCGACGACATGCGCCGAGGTGTTCGCCCGGAAAAAAAGGAAGGTATTATA
>JAKLLP010000065.1:8920-9200 GCA_023150055.1 Gammaproteobacteria bacterium
ATCGCGATGCGTCCGGCAGCTTCTGGCCTGTGCCGGTTACCCCAGGCGCCACCAACCAGAGGCTGACGATCGATCGATGGACAGCATCGAGCGCCTTCTGCAGGACGGCAGCCCGCTCGCCGGGGTGCTCGCCGGGTTCTCGCCGCGCCCGGAGCAGCTGGACATGGCGCGGCGGGTTACCCACGCCATTGCCACGGGCCGGCACCTGGCGGTCGAGGCGGGCGCAGGAACGGGCAAGACCATCGCCTACCTGCTGCCCGCGTTGTACTGCGAACGCAAA
>JAKLLP010000066.1 GCA_023150055.1 Gammaproteobacteria bacterium
CGATGTGATTGGCCAGCGCGCCGTATGTCCACGGCCCCTGCTGCTTGAGGACCACCGCGGTCGGCCCGATGCCCCACTGCTCGGCACCGAGCAGCTCGTCGCTCCCGGTCGGCAGCAGAAAGACCGGCCCGACACCCCAGATCCAGCCGCCGGCGGTCGGTGCCTTCGGCGAGAAGAACAGACTCTGCACGGTATCGCCGAGTCCGCTCTGGCTGCCCGCCCCGGGGAAGACGTCGTCCTGGGCGATGAGCGGGAGTATGGTCCGCGAGATGAGGTTCCATTCGTCGTTGAGCGAAATCGGCACCACCGGCTGCACGTTGAGGTAGTAGCGGTCTCCCTCCTCCGCCGGGCCGATGTCGGTGTCGTAATTGAACTGGAGCGGCACGCTGATGAGCGCGGCCACCGGGTTGGCCAGCTTCTTAGCGAGTTCCTCGGCGCTCTCATCGGCGCTGGCGACCAGCGGCAGCACGCAGATAAACAGGAAGACACCGCGGAGATTCGCGGGCCGGAACCGGCCTGTAGCCATCAATTTGTCGAGCCTCTGCTCTGGAACACCTCTCGCCAGTCGTCTTTCATGCTGACGACGACCCAGCCGCGCTTCGCCGCCTCGGTGAGGCCGCGATCGAGGCGCCCGATAGACGATTCCCGGTCATAGGCGAACTCCCGCCCGGCATCATCGTGATGAAGCAACAGGCCGAGCCGCGCGCCGGCGCCCGCGGTGGTCCATTCGAGCATCTCGAAGTCGCCATCGGAATTACCGAAAGCGAGCACAGGGCGTCGGCCGATGAACTTGTGAATGCCGACCGGTTTGCCGGCCTTGTCGTCGATGAAGTCGATCTCCGGCAGCCGCGCGATCACCGGACTGCCCTCGCGCAGCTCGTATTTCGTGCGGATGCTGGAACCGACCACCTGTTCGGGCGTTATGCCGTAGGCCTCCTCGGCGAATACGCGCAGGAAATCGACCCCACCGCCCGAGACGATGAAGGTCCTGAAGCCGTTCGCGCGCAGGTAGGCGAGCAACTCCAGCATTGGCTGGTAGACCATGTCGACGTAGCGCCGCTGCGTCTGCGGATGCAGGGCCGTCGCCAGCCATTGTTTCGCCACCGCGGCAAATTCATCGGCGGTCATACCCGCGTGGGTGGCCATGACCATTTCGGCGATGGCGTGCTCGCCGCCGGCGAGTGCGCCCTTGAGATCGCCCTTCAGTAGTGAAGCGAACGGCTCCTGCGTCTTCCATTCGGGATGCTCGGGCGCCAGCGCCTTCACCCGGTCGAGCGCAAAGGCGAGCTGAAAGTACAACGGCTGCTCGCCCCAGAGCGTGCCGTCGTTGTCGAAGACCGCGATGCGCTCGGCCGGTGGCAGGTACTGCGGATCGGTCGGCGTCGTGGTTGCCGTCACGAAGCCGACGATGGCCCGCTTGCTGGCTGTGTCGTTCCAGGACGGCAGCGGATCGGTAGCGCCGTGGGCGAAGTCCATGGTCAACCCAAGAAGCAGTAGCCCCAGGAACCGGAACAGGAAATCACTCTGCTTCATGGAAATCACCGCTACACCGTCGGCACTGAAGTGCCTCCCACAGGGTGCTGCTCGGCGCAGCGCTGACCGCAGCCGTGTAGGAAGGGCTTCAGCCCCGACAGCGTTTGGCACTGAGCTGGCATCGGCACTGAAGTGCCTCCCACAACATGCTATTCAGCGGTGCGCTGACCGTAGCCCTGCAGGAGGGACTTTAGTCCCGCCGTCGGGGCTAACCCCCCTCCTGCACATTCCGTCCAAGGCCGGCGCGCCGGTCACCGCGCCCCGGCAGCGCTCTTGAGCTTCGCCTCGATCGCGCTCAGGTTGAACGACCCCGGTGTCTGGCTCGGTGGGTAGTCCTTCATCGTCTGCAGGAATTGCGCGGCGAGCGCCTGGATCGGCACGATTACGAAGGGCCGGTCGAGGAACCAGTCGTTGTAGGTGTTCGCGTTGTGCTGGGCCTTCTCGAACGGGTCGCGGCGCAGGTGAAACAACAACGGCACCCGCAGCTCGGTGAACGGCTCGCGCCAGACCCCGAAAGCCTCGCCGCGGTTCTCGAGGAAGACCACCTTCCAGTCGTCGTAACGAGCCGCGACCACCTGGCCGTCGTCGTTCACGTACCAGAACTCCCTGCGGGGCGAGTCCTCGGTCTTGCCCGAGAGATAGTCGAGCTGGTTGTAGCCGTCGATGTGGTTCCTGTACTTGCGCCCGTTGATCGCCGTGCCGTTCCTCAGGCGTTCCTTGACGTCGGTGTCGCCGGCTGCAGCCGCGAAGGTCGGCAGCCAGTCCTCGTGCGCGACGATGCCGTTCAGCGTCACGCCGGCCGGAAATTTCCCGGGCCAGCGGGCGAACGCCGGCACGCGATAGGCGCCCTCCCAGTTGGAATTCTTCTCGCTGCGGAAAGGCGTGGTACCGGCATCAGGCCAGGTGTTGTAGTGCGGTCCGTTGTCGGTCGAGTAGAGCACCAGCGTGTTGTCCGCAATGCCCAGTTCGTCGAGCAGCTTCAGGAACTTGCCCACGTGCATGTCGTGCTCGACCATGCCGTCGGAGTACTCGTCCTGCCCGGACTGGCCCCGCAGCTCGTCTTTGACGTGGGTGCGGAAATGCATGCGCGTGCCGTTCCACCAGACGAACCAGGGCTTGTTCGCCCGTTGCTGCTCGCGGATGAACTCGATCGCGCGATCGGAGGTCTCGTCGTCCACGGTCTCCATGCGCTTTTTCGTCAGCGGACCGGTGTCCTCGATGCGCTGGCCGCCCTTGCCGTCCGCCCAGGAATGGATCACACCGCGGGGGCCGAACTGCTGGCGGAAAGTCTTGCCGTTGGCGAGCATCATGTCGCCCGGATAGTCCTCGTTCTCGGGCTCCTCTTCCGCGTTCAGGTGGTAGAGGTTGCCGAGAAACTCGTCGAAGCCGTGCATGGTCGGCAGGTGCTCGTCACGGTCGCCCTGGTGGTTCTTGCCGAATTGCCCAGTGGCGTAGCCCTGACCCTTGAGCACCGTGGCCATGGTCACGTCGGTTTTCTGCCAGCCCTGTTCTGCGCCGGGCAGCCCGACCTTGGTCATGCCGGAGCGCACCGGCACCGAGCCGCCGATGAAGGCCGCACGGCCTGCCGTGCAGCTCTGCTGGGCGTAGTAATCCGTGAACGCCACACCTTCCTTCGCAATGCGATCGATGTTGGGCGTGCGGTAGCCCATCATGCCGCGGTTGTTGTGGCTGATGTTCCAGGTGCCGATGTCGTCGCCCCAGATGACCAGGATGTTCGGCTTCTGCTGGGCGCTGGCCGACAGTGCGGCCAACAGCAGCGACGTGCCCAGCACCATGCGCCAGGAAGCCCGGCGCGACGTGTCATGCCTCATGGAATCTCCCCCTTGGTGTTGTCCGGCCGCCGGAACCCGGCCTCGCTCAGGCGATCCGGCGGCGTGTCGATTCTGCACATGGCTTCTGATGAGTCCAGTGCATTGTTGTTATTTATCCGATACTCTAAATGCATGATCCTGGATGCCCGTGCACTGCGCAACGTGCTCACCCTGGCCGAGCACGGCAATTTCCGCCGCGCAGCCGCAGCGCTGCACCTGAGCCAGCCGGCGCTGTCGCGATCCATCAGCGGCCTGGAGTCGAAACTGGGCGTGCCGCTGTTCGACCGGGGAGGCCGGGGTATCGTGCCGACCGCGTTCGGGCGGGTACTGGTCGACCGCGGCCGTAGGGTCCTCGAAGGCATCGACGACCTGCACCGCGAAATCACGCTGTTGCAAGGACTGGAGTCCGGTGAATTGAGCGTCGGCGCGGGCTTGTATCCCGCGGAGATCTCGGTCGGCACTGCCATCGGCCGACTCTCCGCGCGTTACCCCGGGCTGCGCATCTCGCTGCGGGCAGCGGCGTGGCGCGAGGTGGCCGACGCCGCGCGCGCCGGCCAGGTGGATATCGCGGTCGTGGAACTCAGCGCGCTGCAGGACGAGCCGCGGCTGCGCCTCGACCCGCTGCCGGGACACCCGGCGCTGGTTGTCTGCCGGCCAGGCCACCCGCTGCTCAGCGAAAAATCGCTGTCACCGGAGAAGGTCTTCCGCTACCCCTTTGCCGGACCGCGACTGCCACCTCGGGTTGCGGCGCCAATGTCGGCGGTCGTCGCGCACATGAAGACGGATGGCAACGGCGGAGACCTCGTACCGCCGCTGCACGTGGAGTCGATCGCGCTCGCCAAACGGATCGTCGAAGCGGGCAACGCCATAGCGGCGCTGCCCCGGGCGCTGGTGGCGACGGAACTCCGCAATCGCTCGCTGGCTGCGCTGAAGTGGCGGCCGCCCTGGCTGAAGACCGGTTACGGTTTCGTATACCGCAAGGATCGCAGCCTTTCGCCGGCGGCGCAGGCGTTCATCGACGAGGTACGCGCAGTCGAAAGCAGCATTACCCGGCGAAACAGGGGGGAGTGACTTCGGCTGGCGACAAGCGCTCACTGCGCCTGGTTCTTGCGATGCACCTCGTCGAGTGCCGCGCGCAACGCGCTCGCCCAGCGGCGCAGGATCCGGTCGGCCTCGGCCTTGTTGGTCACGCTGTTCTGCCACTGGATGCGGCCCATGCCGCGGCTGGTCTCCCGGTCGATGGCGCGCGCGAGGATCTGGCTCGTGACCGAATCGAAGAGCTCCAGGTACAGCGTCATGGCGCCGGCGGATTCGCTGAGCGTGTAGCCGCGCCCGGCAGTCATGGTATCGGGGGCGGTGATATCGAGGTCGATGATCGCCGGGCGCAGCACGAGCACGTCATCGCCCCCGGTGGTCACGATCTCGTACCCGCCCTTGTTCTGCAGCTCGTCGGTGAAGATCTTCATGAACTCGGCCGCAAGCCCGGCCCTGATCTCGTCCATTTTTTCCTGGGCGATGCGCTTGCCGCTGCGCTCCTGGTCGCGCTTCCAGTCCTTGCGGAACGCCACGGCGGGCTCGAGGATCGCGATACGCTGGTAGCGGCTGAAGTCCACGTCCGGCCGGACATACACGACCTTGGCCACTTTGCCTTTCCTCAATTCCAGGCCGTCGTGACTCACGGCCGGCAACTCCTCCGCGCCGAGCGCCGGAACCGTGGCGAGGAGCGACAGGCAGGAAAGACAGAGCCAGCGGAGCATCTTGTTCATTCTCATTCTCTCCGGTCTGTTGGGGCGTGGGAGATCTTGCCATAAAGCGGGCATGCGGCGGCCCGTGGGCATTAATACTCCGTCTTTCAGACCCGCCTGCTTGAGGATACTGTTGAGCGTCCCGGCGCAGGCTCTCCCGGGCCGCAGCGCTCAGCAATGCTTTCCGGCGGGATTCGAGAGATTGGCAGCCTGTCCTCGCGCCGGACAGAAAAGCTGCTCCTGACGGTGGTCACGACGATTCTTGCTAGCATCCGTGTCTCGCAGTCCGCACATCATGGGTCATTCGCCGATGCTCGAAACCACCATCGCCGGCAGCCTGCCGCGCCCCGACTGGCTCGCCGAGCCGGAAACACTCAAGGGCGGCTGGAAGCTCTCTGGCCAGGCGCTGGAGGACGGCAAGCGGCGCGCCGCCGCCGAGTGGCTCCGCCACGAGGAAGAGGCTGGCATCGACATCGTCACCGACGGCGAGGTCTTTCGCATCCACTTCGTCCATGGCTTTCTCGAGAAGATCCGCGGCATCGACTGGCAGAAGAAGACCCTCATGGGCATCCGCGACAATCGCTACCAGCTCGAGGTGCCGACGGTGACAGGCCGCCTGTCGCGGCCGGCGCCGGTGCATCTCGACGAGGTGCGCTTCACCCGTGCGCAGACACAGAAGAAACTGAAGTTCACCCTGCCAGGCCCAATGACCATCTGCGACACCATCGCCGACGCGCACTACGGCAGCCGGCCCGAGATGGCGATGGCCTTCGCGGCGATCCTCAACGAGGAGGCGCGCGACCTCGAGAAGGCGGGCGTGGATGTCATCCAGTTCGATGAACCCGCCTTCAACGTCTTCACGCAGGACGTCAAGGACTGGGGCATCGAGGCGCTGCATCGGGCGATCGACGGGCTGAAATGCACGACCGCCACCCACATCTGCTACGGCTACGGCATCCAGGAGAACCTCGACTGGAAGAAAACGCTCGGCTCGGAGTGGCGCCAGTACGAGGAGATCTTCCCCGCGCTGAACGCGAGCCGCATTGACCAGGTCTCGCTGGAGTGCGCGGGCTCGAAGGTGCCGCTCTCGCTGCTCGCGCTGATCCCCGACAAGCAGCTCATGGTCGGCGCCATCCAGGTGACGGGCGATCATGTCGAGACCCCCGAGGAAGTCGCTACGACCATCCGGGCGGCGATGCAGTACGTGGACACCGAGCGCATCCTGCCCTGCACCAACTGCGGCATGGCGCCGATCGCCTACGACGTGGCGCTCGCTAAACTGAAGGCGCTCGGCGCCGGCGCGGCGCTGGTGCGCGAGGCGCTCTGAAGTCAGAACCTGGCCAGATGCTGCCTGATCCACGGCAGCAGGCGCCGGAAATCGCACTCGCCCCGTTCGAGCAAGCCGATCAGGAACCGGTGGGACGAGTGACTGGTGGATGGCGAGTCCTTGCTTCCGTGGACAGATGCCGGACGCTACTTCGCAAGCAACTCCCCGAGCCGGCGATTGCGCTCGACGGATGCATCGAGGTGTTCGAGCACTTCCGGGCGAACACGGTGCCGGAGCAGGTACTCGCGTATCGCCTCGGTGAGCAGGCCAGAAACGTTCTGATGGGTCTCTTCGGCCATGGCGCGAAGCTCCGACCACACCTGCTCGTCGACTTTGGATCTGACCTTGATGCTCGCCATGGTCAGAGAGTGGCCTGACATTTCCTGATTCGTCAAGACAATCATCGGACCATGCAATATATTTCGGGTCTGATTAATCACATGGCGGATCCATGCCCGATAAATCCCGATCGCCGATGCGTTTCGCCCGTTCGCCGATTTGCCACCCGATAACGGCGTTCGTCCTGACGGCGATCACCGCAGGCAGCCTCGCCGCCTGCGCCCCGGCGACCCCACCGCCGCCGCCAACCTTCGCAGGCTCCACCGCATGCGCCGACTGTCACGCGCAGCCCTATGCGTCCTGGCGCGGATCGCAGCATGCGCTCGCCATGCAGGAGGCGACCGAGGCGACGGTCCTCGGCGACTTCGACGACGCGACGATCACCGCGCACGGTGTCACCTCGCGCTTCTTCCGCCGCGATGGGCGATTCGTTATCAATACGGACGGCCCGGACGGCCAGCCCGCCGACTTCGAACTGAAATACACCTTCGGCGTGGCTCCGCTGCAGCAGTACCTGGTGCCGTTCCCGGACGGCCGACTGCAGGCCCTGGGTATCGCCTGGGACGCGCGTCCGGCCGAAGCCGGCGGCCAGCGCTGGTTCCACCTGTATCCGGACCAGACTTTGAAAGCCGGCAATCCACTGCACTGGACCGGTCTCGACCAGAACTGGAACTACCAGTGCGCCGACTGCCACTCCACCAACCTGCGCAAGAACTACGACGCGGACAAGGGCCGCTTCACCACGACGTGGTCGGAAATCAGCGTCGGCTGCGAGGCCTGTCATGGACCGGCCTCGAATCACGTCGCCTGGGCGAGGAAGGACCTCGGCTGGCACGCGCTGGCGGCGACGCGGGGACTCGCCAATGCGCTCGACGAGCGCCGCGGCGTGAACTGGGCGCCGCGCGAGGCCGGCACCGCGGCGCGTTCGGCGCCCCGGGCCACGTCGCGGGAAATCGACACCTGCGCGCGCTGCCACGCGCGGCGCGGCCAGTACTCCGACGATATTCACGCGGGCCAGCCATGGCTCGACGCCTTCCGCCCCGCGCTGATCGAGCCCGGGCTGTACTTCCCCGATGGCCAGCAGCGCGACGAGGTCTACACCTGGGGATCGTTCGTGCAGAGCCGCATGCACGCGGCGGGTGTCACCTGCGCCGACTGTCATGAGCCGCACACACAGCGCCTGCGCGCGCCGGGCAACGGCGTCTGCGCGCAGTGCCATGCACCGGCCGTGTTCGATACGGCAGAGCACCACCATCACCCGGCAGGGTCCGCCGGCACGCAATGCATCGCCTGCCACATGCCGGCGACCACCTACATGGTCGTGGATCCGCGCCACGATCACTCACTGCGCATCCCGCGCCCGGACCTCAGCGTCGGCATGGGGACACCGAACGCCTGTGGCGGCTGCCATGACGAGCGCGGCGCGCGTTGGGCCGCCGCAGCCGTCGCGCGCTGGTATCCCGACCGGCGGCCCGGCTTCCAGACGTTTGCGGTGGCGTTCGCAACGGCCGAGCGCGGCGAACCCGCGGCGGCCGCGAAGCTGATCGCGATCATGGAGGACCCGGCCCAGCCCGCACTGGTGCGCGCCAGCGCGCTCGCGCGCGCGACCCGCTATCCCTCGCAAGAGGTGATCGCGGCGACCATCCGCGCGCTGGCCGATCCCGACGCTCTCGTGCGCGCCACGGCTGCCGGGTCACTGGCCGCAGCAACCCCCGCCGAGCGGGCCGAGGGCCTCGCGCCGCTGCTGCGCGACCCGGTGCGCCTGGTGCGCATGGCAGCTGCCCGCGGACTCGTCGGGGAGCCGCAAGAGCGGCTGCTGGGGGAGGAACCCGCCGCCTTCGCCGCGGCGCTCGAGGAGTGGGTGGCCGGCCAGCGTTTCAACGCCGATCGTCCCGAGGCGCTGACGAACCTCGGCACACTGGCGCTCGAGCGTGGCGCACCGCGCCAGGCAGTCTTCGCTTTCCGGCGCGCGCTGGCGCTCGACCCGAGCTTCACGCAGGCGGCGGTCAATCTCGCCGACCTGCACCGCGCCGGCGGCGACGAGGTCAGTGCCGAGCGGGTGCTGCGCCGGGCGCTCGAGCGCAATCCCGATGATGCGGCTGCGCGCCACGCGCTCGGCCTGTCGCTGGTACGCCAGGGGCGCTCGAATGACGCGCTCGCCGAGCTCCGTCGCGCCTACCAGCTTGCGCCGGAAGCGGCGCGGTTCGCTTTCGTTTACGCCGTCGCGCTGCACGACACCGGCCAGCCCGCTGCGGCCATCGCCACGCTGCGCGAGGCGATC
>JAKLLP010000067.1 GCA_023150055.1 Gammaproteobacteria bacterium
CGGACCCACGTGCCTGCACGGTATCTACCAGTATTTCGGGGACGAAATCACCCTGGCGGATGTCGTTGGCGGGGTGGACATGCTCACCGATGAAAGTGGCGGCACGCTCGATGTGTTTCTGGCAAACCATGCGCTGTCCCGCGGCTATCGCGCGACATTATTCACCTACAACCTGTACCTGTTCGATCCGACGTGGGTCCACATGCCTGCAGGCGACCTGATCGCGCGCCTGCGGGCCCAGGCAGAAGCCAAAGACGATGCCAAGCTGCGCGCTGCCACCGCGGGCTACGTGCGTTTTCTCGACCTCGGCGGCCGGCTTCGCTTCGAGGACCTGCGCCCGACACTGTTCCGGCGTTATCTCGGCCGCGGCGTACCGATCATGACCGGACTTTCCGCCACGTACCTGTACCAGGCCCGGCGGGAAGTCCCGGAAACGTGCAGAGCCGACGATATCCGCGGCTTGCCCACCGGTCATTTCGTGGTGCTGTGTGGCTATCAGCGAGGAACCCGGCTGGTTGACGTTGCCGATCCCTATGTATGGAATCCACTCGGTGGGCAGCACTACTACTCGGTGGATCTGAACCGGCTGATCGGGGCAGTGTTGCTCGGCAGCCTCACCTACGATGCCAATCTTCTCGTGATCGAGCCTCCCAGGCGGCGACGATGGCGACGCTGATTGTCGTCGACGAGCCAGCGGACTGGCCTCTGCAGATCTCATCTGCCGAGGTGATCTCAGCGCGCTCCTACCTGACGGACAACCGCTTCAGCAGCCTGCGCAGGCCCCGCGTATACAACCTGTGCGAATCCTATGCCTACCAGGCGAGCGGTTACTACGTGTCGCTACTCGCCGAGGCGCGTGGCCATCGACCGCTGCCGGATATTCTCACCATGCAGGACATCAAGTCGCCTGCGCTCATCCGGCCGACGGAGGAGATCGAGGAGTTGATGCAGAAGGCGCTGCAGGGCAGAGAAGAGGAGCGCCTGGAGCTCAGTGTGTATTTTGGCCATCATTCCGAGCCGCGCTTTCAACGCCTGGCAAAGGCGCTGTTCAACGTGTTCCCGGTGCCGCTGCTCAGGGCGAGCTTCCTGCGCCGCCCGAAATGGCGCCTGCAGGGCCTGCGGCCGATCCCGGTGGGGGATATCCCAGCTGAGCAGAGGGAGTTGCTCCGCGGCGCCATCGAGGAGCATTTCGCCCGGCGCATGCCGGCGCCGAAGTCCGCGACCGCCCGCTACGAACTGGCAATACTCGTCAACCCGGCCGACAGGTCTCCACCCTCCGACCCTCCCGCAATAAGGAAATTCGAGCGGGCCGGGGAAGCGCATGGCTTCGAAGTCGAGATCATCGGACCGGATGACTTCGGGCGGCTCGCCGAATTCGATGCCTTGTTCATTCGAGAGACCACACGAGTCGATCACCACACTTACCGTTTTGCGAGCCGCGCGAAAAGTGAGGGCCTGATCGTGATCGACGACCCGGACTCGATCGTGCGCTGCGCGAACAAGGTGTATCTGGCCGAGCTGATGGCGCGCCTGGCGATTCCGACCCCGAAAACCCTGATCGTCCATCGCAAGAACATCGACCGCGTCGAGGCCGAGCTCGGGCTGCCCTGCGTGCTGAAGCAACCGGACAGCAGTTTCTCCCAGGGGGTGGTGAAGGTGCAGGACAAGGTCGCGTTGCGTACGGCGCTGAAGCAGCTGCTCGGTCGCAGCGATCTGGTGGTGGCGCAGGAATATCTGCCGACTCCGTTCGACTGGCGGGTCGGCGTGCTGGATCGCAAGCCGCTTTACGTGTGTCGATATTACATGGCGAGAAATCACTGGCAGATATACAAGCAGCATTCGGGTGGCCGAATGACGGCTGGCCGTTGGGATACCCTGCGGTTGGACGAAGCGCCACCGGACGTCGTCGAGCTCGGATTGCGCGCCGCTAACGCCATCGGCGAGGGGTTTTACGGTGTGGACATCAAGGAGACCGACGGTCGTTATCTCGTCATCGAGGTAAACGATAACCCCAGCATCGAGCGTGGGGTCGAGGATCAGGTACTCGGAGACATGTTGTATGACGCGGTGATGCGTGTCATGCGTTCGCGCCTCGAGCTGGCGCGAGTCAATGGCATCAGCCGCTGATGCTGTCCAGCGCGCTGCGCCTTTTCGAGGGTTACGGTGTCGAACTCGAGTACATGCTCGTGGATGCCGGGACGCTTTGCGTGGCGCCACGGGCGGACTGGCTCCTGGCGGAAGCGGCTGGCGCAGAGACCGGCGAGTTCGAGAGCGGCGAGCTGGCCTGGAACAACGAGCTGGCCCTGCATGTCATCGAGCTGAAATTGCGTCGGCCAAGG
The DNA here is from genome assembly GCA_023150055.1 of Gammaproteobacteria bacterium. GTDB lineage: Bacteria > Pseudomonadota > Gammaproteobacteria > Steroidobacterales > QUBU01. The sequence goes on from JAKLLP010000067.1 coordinate 2,340, forward strand.
CCGACGCTCAGTGACCTTGCGCCGGTGTTCCAGGCTGAGATCGGTAAAGTGAACCACCTGCTGGCGCAGCGTGATCTGCAGCTGATGCCCTCAGGTATGCACCCGTGGATGGACCCTGCGCGAGAGCTGCGCCTGTGGCCGCATGAGAACCGGGATATCTATGCGGCGTTTGACCGCATCTTTTCATGCAAGGGTCATGGCTGGGCGAATCTGCAGAGCATGCATATCAATCTACCGTTCTCCGACGATGCAGAGTTCCGGCAGTTGCACACGGCGATACGCTTCCTGTTGCCGCTGTTGCCGGGGCTGGCGGCGAGTTCACCGGTGATGGACGGGCGCCGCACAGGTATCGCGGACAACCGACTGGCCGTCTACCGTCGCAATTGCGCCCGCATACCGTCCGTTACCGGCCTGGTCGTGCCGGAGGTGGTGACAGGGATCGATGATTACCAGGAGCGAATTCTCGCGCGGATCTACGCGGATCTTGCTCCGCACGATCGAGAGGGGGTGTTGGCCGAGGAGTGGGTGAACGCGCGGGGCGCGATAGCGCGTTTCGATCGCATGGCCATCGAGATCCGGGTGCTCGATGTCCAGGAGTGTCCACTCATGGATATTGCCTTCGCTCGCCTGATCGTAGCGACGCTGCGCGCCCTGTGTGGCGAAACGTGGTGCGATCTGCCGTCGCTGGAGGGGTGGCGGACCGAAGATCTCGCGCGGTACCTGGAGACCGTCGTCGAGCACGCAGAACGGGCGGAGATACATGATCGCCGGTACCTGTCAGCACTGGGTTTTCCGGCCACATCGGCCCGGGTTGATCGACTGTGGGCGCATCTTGCCGAGCGCGCCGCGGTGCTGGGGCAGCTCGACCGCGGCTGCGAGCACGCCCTCGAGCATTATCTGCGCGCCGGCACGCTGGCGACCCGAATCGGCACCGCATTGCCGGCCGAGCCGGACCGGGCCGATCTCGAGCATGTCTATCGTGAGCTGTGTGACTGTCTTGCGACCGGTCGCCCATTTGCCACTGCGGCGGGGCGGTAGCTTGCGAGCACCGCTGGAGATACTGGTCACCTGCGAGCATGGTGGTCGCGACGTGCCGGACAACTACCGGCAGCTGTTCCGAAGCGCCCAGAGGTTGCTTGCCTCCCACCGCGGCTACGACATCGGTGCCCGCGAGGCCGCGCAGTATCTCAAGCGCCGTCTGCGGGCGCCGCTCGTCGTCGCTAACGTGACGCGCTTGCTGGTCGACTTGAACCGTTCACCCGGGCATCCGCGCCTTTTCTCTGAGCTTGTCCCGACCGAGGATAATCGGCTTCTCGAGCAGATCCTCAGCGATTACTACCATCCGTATCGCGATCTCGTCAGCGGCTGGATCGCCGCTCGCACGGCCGGTGGTGGTCGAGTGCTGCACCTGTCCGTCCACAGCTTCGTCGCTGCGCTCGATGGGCGAAGACGCAAGGCTGACGTCGGCTTGCTCTATGACCCTTCGCGATTCCTGGAGAAGGCGTTCTGCCGGGATTGGCAGGAACGCCTGGTTGCCGGCGGCCGCTGGGTGGTGAGGCGTAACTACCCCTACCGCGGCACTGCCGACGGGTTCACGGTTGCGCTGAGGCGTCGATTCCCGGCGGGGGCCTATGTCGGTATCGAGATCGAGTTGAACCAGGGCACCCTGGAAAGCCACGATCGGCGGCTGGCGCTGTTGCGGGATCTGGCGACGACCCTGGGTATGTCGACGAAGGTGGTTTCGGCCGGCTGATGCGGGATTCCCGTGCGCGCGGATCAGGGGTGCCTTCGTGTCGGTGTGGGGCCGCCTTGGCCCTCACGTTCCCAGGTACGGTATTCGCAGCCCGGTTGATATCGGATCGGAGATTGTTCGCTCTCGGTGCGTGATGCAGCCAGCGTGTCATCGCTGCCGATTTCGAATGCGTCGAAGCCGCTCTGGTGAATCAGTTCCAGCGCCTCCCGCGGCACACGCCCCACGGCACGCAGTTCGCCCCGATAGCCCCAGTGTTCACGCAACAAACGGGCATGGCTGCAGGGGTGCAGGTCCCCGCCATTGGAAAATTCCAGCGCGATCACCGCGAAGTGGTCGAGGTCGTCGGCGATGACCTCCGGGTGCTCGTCGCTGCGCAGGCGGATGCCGAACGGGTCGCGGCGGGTGACGAGCGTGCGCAAGTTGTCGAGCCACTGCCCGAGGCTCAGGATGACGGCGCCGGCCGGGGGAATCGTCGCACTCCGGCTGATGTCGGTAAATGGATCGGCGATCAGTTCGCCGTTGCGGACCAGCGCCATCGAGCGGTCTCCTCCTGTGGGGCAGCTTCTTCTTTGTGAGGCTGTTGGCCCCGGCGACGGGCTCGGCGGTCACCGGAGCAGCGCCCAGCTTACCGGGTGTTTGTCACCCGGTTAGACGAGATCTGCAGATCTTTATAAGCAGAGATTTCTTCGCTCGCCCCCCATCCGCTTCCGAGCGGGCGAAACACCGACCGCAAAGCTCAGCGATGACGCATTTCGGTGCCCTGGTGCCGCCTGGATTATTCCGGATCGCTCGGGGTCAGGTGCCGTCTGCGGCGCCGCCGGATGAGTTCGGCGATCACGGGCGCGAACGGCAGTAACGCACCGGCGAGGCTGATGCTCCAGTGCGTAAACAGCCCCAGGAACACCAGGCAGAGGCCAGCGGCGAGTAGCAGTGACCAGGCGCCCATGACGCTCTCTCAGCTCACCGCGGCGCGGCTACCGCCCGCCTGCAGAACGGGCACTCCCTCACCCTCACCCGCTGCCTCGCCAAACTGCAGTTCGGCAAGGCGCGCATAAAGCGGGTCGCGGCTCACGAGTTCCTCGTGCGTGCCGATGTCGATGATTCGTCCACGGTCCATGACGACGATCCGATCCGCCTTGAGCACGGTCGCCAGCCGATGAGCGATGATGATGGTGGTGCGATCCTGCATCAGCCGGTCGAGTGCGATCTGCACCAGCCGCTCATTTTCCGAGTCGAGCGAGCTGGTAGCTTCATCGAGCAGCAGTATCGGCGGGTTGCGCAATATTGCGCGGGCGATCGCGATGCGTTGCCGCTGGCCGCCAGACAGGCGGGTGCCGCGCTCGCCGAGAAAGGTGTCATATCCCTGCGGCAGTTCGCTCACGAAGCCATCAGCAACCGCCGAGCGTGCCGCCTCGCGTAACTGCTCTTCGGTGGCGGTTGGCTTGCCGAAACGGATGTTCTCGCGCGCCGTATCTCCGAAGATCACTGTCTCCTGCGGTACGACCCCGATCCTGGCGCGGACCTCCTCCGGCCGTGCCCGGGATATGTCCACGCCGTCGATGAGGATGCGCCCCCCCTGCGGGTCGTAGAACCGCAGCAGGAGCTGGAAGGTGGTGCTCTTGCCGGCGCCCGAGGGTCCGACGAAGGCGATACGCTCACCGGGCCTGATCTCGAGGCTGAATTCGTCCAGCGCGCGTTGCTCGGGGCGGGAGGGGTAACTGAACTTCACGTTCTCGAAGCGGATGTGGCCTCGGCCGGGCGCCGGCATCGGCAGCGGCTGCTCCGGCGCTATGATCGCCGGTCGGGCGCTCAACAGTTCGACCATTCGCTCCATCGCCCCCGAAGCCCGCTGGATTTCCCCCCACATTTCCGTAAGTGAGCCCGCCGATGTTGCGGTGAACATCGCATAGAGCAGGAACTGGCCGAGCTGGCCGTAGCTCATCTCGCCGCTGAGCACGGAACGTGCGCCGACCCAGATGACGAACGTGATGCCACCGAATACACATACGAAGGTCACGAAGGTCATGATTGCCCGTACGCGGGTGCGGGCGATGGCAGTATCGAAGCTCGCCTCTACGGTATCGTGAAAGCGCTGGATCAGTATCGGTTCAGCCGTAAAGGACTGCACGATCTGCACGGCGTTCAGGGACTCGCTGGCCATCGCGCTGGTATCTGCGATGCGGTCCTGTGAGGCGCGTGACAGTCGGCGTACGTGCCGGCCGATCAGCACGATCGGCAGGATCACCGATGGAATGAAGAGCACGATGATGCCCATCAGCTTCAGGTTGGTGACCGCCAGCATCACCAGCGCGCCGGGCAGCTGCAACAGTGAGCGCAGCACCAGGGAGAACCCTACGCCAGCGATCGACTGGATGAGTGTGGTGTCCGCGGTGAGGCGCGACAGGACTTCCCCGGTACGTGTAACTTCGAAAAAAGTCGGATCCATGCGGATGACGTGCGCGTAGACGGCGTCACGCACGTCCGCGACGACACGCTCGCCGATCCACGCAATAAGGAAGTAGCGCAATGAGGCGAATGCGCAGAAGACGACGATCAGGCCGCCGAAAAGGAGGAAGTAGCGATTGATGGTCCCGCCGCTGCCCGACGAGAAGCCCTCGTCGATCACGAAGCGTGCCGCAACCGGCAGCGAGAGCATCAGCGCCGAGGCGATCAGCAGCGCGGCGACCGCCAGTAACAGCATTCCCCGGTAGCGGCGGAGGTAGGGTGCAAGCTGCAGCAGCGGCTGGAGCGAACGCCCCTTGGGTCGGTTACGGGCCTCTTCTTCGGGGGTGGGCATGCCGTCAATCTAGCGCAACGAAGCCGCCCACGGCCAACCGGGCATGGCATGCCTTCGCAGGCTGGACAGGGACAGGCCCGAACATTCGCGCACACTCCTCACACAGCCGCGGAACCGGGGTTTTGCGAGCAGGGCCTGTCCCCGGACTCGAGATTTCGACGCTGCGCACTGCAGTCGGACGCGCCGGCGCCGCATTCAGGCCTGGAGTCGCGAGGCGCGCTTGCGGTCCGCCTCTGTCAGCATCTTCTTTCGCAGGCGGATGCTCGTGGGGGTGACCTCGACGAGTTCGTCATCGTCGATGAACTCCAGCGCCTGCTCGAGCGAGAATCTAATAGGCGGTGTAAGCAGGATGTTCTCATCCGATCCCGCCGCGCGGACGTTGGTCAATTGCTTACCCTTGGTCGGATTGACCACCAGGTCGTTGCCGCGGCTGTGGATGCCGAGAATCATTCCTTCGTAGACCGGCTCGCCATGGCCGATGAACAGGCGTCCGCGTTCCTGCAGGTTGAACAGGGCATAGGCCAGTGCCTTGCCGGCAACATTCGAGACGAGTACGCCGTTCGTGCGTTGACCGATTGCCACCGGGACCCGCGGCGCATAGTGCTCGAACACGTGATAGATGAGCCCGGTGCCCGCTGTCGCGGTCAGGTACTCGGTGCGAAAACCGATCAGCCCGCGCGCCGGAATGCGGTAATCGAGGCGCAGGCGCCCGCGGCCGTCGGGCTGCATCGCCACAAGTTCACCTTTGCGTTCCGCCAGTCGGCTCATGACGGCGCCCTGGTATTCCTCCGCAAAGTCCACCGTTAGTTGCTCCCACGGTTCGCAGCGGACTCCGTCGATTTCCTGTTCGATCACCTCGGGTCGGGAGACGGCGAGTTCGTAGCCCTCGCGGCGCATGTTTTCGATGAGTACCGAGAGGTGCAGTTCCCCGCGGCCGGAGACCTTGAACTTGTCGGCGTCATCCGTGTTCTCGACCTTCAATGCCACGTTATGGAGCAATTCCTGGTCGAGGCGGGCGCGGATCTGCCGGCTGGTCAGGTACTTGCCCTCGCGCCCGGAAAAAGGCGACTTGTTGACCTGGAAGGTCATGCTGATGGTGGGTTCGTCCACGCGTAACGGCGGCAGTGCCTGCGGATAATTGCGGTCGCAGAGTGTGTCCGAGATATGCAGGGAATCGATACCGCTGAAGGCGACGATATCGCCGGCTCTGGCCTGGTCGATACGCTGACGCTCGAGCCCGAGAAAGCCATACAAATCCATGAGGCGTGCGGGGCGCACCGTGCCATCGGCACTGGCTACCGACACCGGAGTATTCGCTGTGGCCGTGCCGCGGCTGACCCTGCCCACACCGAGTACTCCGACGTAGGCGTCGTAGCCGAGACTCGACACCTGCAACTGCAGTGGACCGGCGGTATCGACCTCGGGTGGTGGAACATGCTCGATGATCGCCCGGAACAGTGGCGTCATGTCGCCCTCGCGGATGTCCGGGGTGCTGCCCGCATAGCCGCGCAGTGCGGAAGCGTAGATGACCGGGAAGTCGAGTTGACGGTCGGTGGCGCCGAGCCGGTCGAATAGGTCGAAGGTCTGGTCGAGGACCCAGTCTGGCCTGGCGCCGTCACGGTCGATCTTGTTGACCACGACAATTGGCGTGAAGCCGAACGCAAACGCCTTCTGCGTCACGAAACGCGTCTGTGGCATGGGGCCATCGACTGCATCGACCAGGAGCAAAACGCTATCGACCATGGACAGCACCCGCTCGACCTCGCCGCCAAAATCCGCGTGACCCGGCGTATCGACGATATTGATGCGCCATTCGTTCCAGCGGATCGCGGTGTTCTTGGCGAGTATGGTGATGCCGCGCTCACGCTCGAGATCGTTCGAGTCCATGGCCCGCTCGGGCAGGATGGTGCGATCGTCCAGCGTGCCCGACTGCTTGAGCAGCTGGTCGACCAGCGTGGTCTTGCCGTGATCGACGTGCGCGATGATCGCGACGTTCCGCACGTCGGAGCGAGTCGGGGGTGTCATGGTCGCGCGCCGAACTAGCGCAAAGCGCGCGTCCTGTCCAAGCGATAGTCTTCAGACCACGCCTAGCCGCTCGAACACCGGCAGTCGGTTCGCTTCGAGAT
>JAKLLP010000068.1:0-8716 GCA_023150055.1 Gammaproteobacteria bacterium
GCAAGGGCGGTCCGGAGGTCGCGCGGACCGCCAGCAGCGCGCCAGTCTCAAACCGGACCGGCATCCCCGCCGATGAGCGAAGAATCTTTTTGCGGGGCGGCATGGCCGGTCCAGGCAACCGCAGCGCGGGTGCGGCCTGGATGAGCCGTTGCATGCGGCCCGACTGTGTTCTATAGAGGATGCATTGCATCAGCGACGGGTATCGAGATGGCACAGGCGCAGACAAAAATTGCCGAAGTCCCCCCGCACGTGGCGAAAGCCCCGAAGAGCGAGGCCGACAAGTACAAGAGCCTGAGCGGCTTCGAGGGCCACGAGGAGGCGCTCGGGCGCTCGATGTCGGTACTCCTTAAAATGCTCAACAACCACGCGGGTTACTCACATGAGATGAACGACCCGCTGGTCAAGGCCCACCTGCTCGCCATCCAGTACGCCAAGAATCATGGCGGCATCGCGCAATACGTGGAGCACGATATCGCGACCATGATGCCGATCAACCTGCGCATGAAGCAGATCATCGAGAAAACCGGCCACAAGGAAATTGCGTTGGTGGCGCTGTTCGACCGCACCGCCTGTCATTACGCCCTGGCGCTGACCTCCACGGGCGATGGCCGCACCCGCCGCTGGAAGGAGCCCTTCGGCTACGTGCTCCAGCAATGCCGCAAGATCGGTCAGTTCGATCTGACGGTGGAGGAAATCCACGAGCAATGGACCCGCCCACGCCTGCTCGGATATGCGAAGAGCATGGGCGTCGACATAAGGGTCTCCGATATCGGGCCGGACGGCATGATCACCGTGGAGCTCGTGGACTGAGCCCCAGCGCGGGCCACTCGCACGGCGGGCATGGACGAGCGGCATGCGCCCCATGCTGAATCCCGCATTACTTTGATACCATCGCTCACCAGCAGGGCCGGCCGGCATGTTGGGTGGCGCTGCTATGCCGGGGGCCATAGAGGCGGCACCCGACCAGGGTGCGGTTGTTGCTTTACAGGGGGTACGGCGATGAAGACTCGGGGTCGTTTAGTGTGTGTGGCCGCCGCGATCGTTGCGGGCTCGAGCCCGGCTTTGGCGGTAGAACAAATCATAGTCACCGCCCAGCGGCGCGAAGAGAAGCTGCAGGAGGTGCCGCTCGCGGTCAGCGCCTTCAACGCTGATGTCATCGCAACTCGCCAGATCGATGTCGTGAAGGACATCGGGCAGAACGTCCCCAACCTGCAGACTTACACGGTGACGGCTGGCGCACAGGCCATCCAGGTGCACAGCCGCGGCGCAAGCGTCCAGAACCCGGGTTTCAATCTCTCCGAGTCACCGGTCGGCATTTACCAGGACGACATCTACTTCGGTCGCCTGTCTAGCGCCAACCTCGAGCTTGCCGACATCGAGCGCATCGAGGTGCTGCGCGGCCCGCAGGGCACACTTTATGGGCGCAACACCATTGCCGGCGCCATCAAGGTCGTCAGCCGGACGCCGGGCGACGACGCCTGGCTCAATGCCTCGGCCGGGCTCGGCAACTACGACACCACCAAGTTTACGGCCTCGGCAGGCGGCCCCATCGAGGAAGGCGCGCTCGCGGGATCGGTGGCAGCGGTCTACGAGAAGCGCAACCGCGGCTGGCAGGACAACCCCGCGACGGACAGCCAGCCCGGCGAGCATGAGAACCTGGTGGTGCGCAGCAAGCTCCACTGGTACGGCAGCGAAAACTTCGACGCCGTGCTGACCGTGTGGGGCGCCGATCTCGAGAACGACGGTTACAACGGCGTACCCCAGTCGCCATTCGCCAACCCGGACGGACCGGGCATCTCGGAGAACTTCCTCCCGGCCCCGGCCGACAGCGCCCCCCTCGGCGACTTCTATGACAATTTCTCGCCGAGCGGCGCGAACTATGGCGAGTCCGACCAGGCCGGCGTCAGCCTCGCGCTCGACTTCGATCTCGGCTCCGTCAACCTGCGTTCGATCACCGGTTACACGAATATAGAGGACCGCTTCGGTTTCGACCTGGCCGGTGGTGGCCTGAACGACGTGCCGGGACTGGCTGGACTACTGATCAGCTCGGACAGCGAGCTCGACCAGTGGAGCCAGGAACTGCAGCTCCTCGGCACCGCGCTCGACGAGCGGCTGAACTACCTCGTGGGCGCCTTTTACCTCAACGAGGACGGCTCGCAGCTCTACGCGGGAGAGTTCTTCGGACCGGGATTCGCCGAGTCGATCGACAACGAAACCGACAGCTATGCCGTATTTGCCGACGGCACCTACAATCTGACCGAGCGGCTTTCGGTGACGGCCGGTGCGCGCTGGACCAGGGACGAGAAGGAATACACCAACGACTGCAGCGGCCCGTTCTGCTTCGACGACAGCGATCTTTCAGCACCGACTCCCGGCACCGGTTTCGTATCCCTCGACGACGACTGGGATGAAACGACTTTCCGGCTCGGCACCGATTACCAGCTGAGCGACACACAGCTCGTGTACGCGAGTTTCTCGCAGGGCTTCCAGTCCGGCGGTTTCCGCACGCTGTGCTTCGGCAACCTGAGTTCCACCTGCGGCGGGACCGCCTTCGACCCGCAGACAGTGGACAACTACGAGCTCGGTTACAAGGCCGACCTGTTCGACGACACGCTGCGATTCAATGTGAGCACGTTCTACGCGATGTACGACGATATCCAGCAGGTCGTCCTGAACGCCGCCGGCGGCTTTCCCATCGACAACATCGGCGAGGTCGACGTGTACGGCGTGGAACTCGAGGTGCTGTGGTCACCGATCGACAGCCTGAACGTCTTCGCCAATGCAGGCTGGCAGGAAAGCGACTTCGGGGACGTGGACCCGGCGTCGCCCCCGGGCGGGCTCAACGGCAATGCGACGCCGACCGACGAGTTGCCGTCGAACCCGGCCTTCCAGGGCAAGATCGGCTTCGATTACGCGATCACGATGTCGGAGATGGTCGAGTTCTTCTACGGCGCGGATTTGTACTACTCGGATGACTACTTCTCCGAGGCGCGCAACCAGGTGAAGATCGACAGCTACACCCGCGTGAACGGCTTCCTCGGCATCGGCGACCCGGACCGGAGCTGGCAGGTCGTGTTCACGGGACGGAACATCACGGACGAAGAGGACTACGTTTCGGGTATCTTCTCCCAGGGATTCGCCAACATCCGCACGGTCCTCCCGCCCGCGGAGTACATGCTGACCTTCAAGGTGAACTACTGAGGACCACTGAATGAAGCGCCGGGGTCACCCCCCGGCCACCGACTGCGGAAGGGGCGCTGTGGCGCCCCTTCGTTTCTGGTTGACGCTCCATACCCCCCGTTCGGAGGGCCGGGGGAAATCCTGATCTCGGTTCGTGTGCGCCGAAGAAGCCCGGGCTGGACGCCTGCGCCGGGCGTGTCGAGCCAGCGAGGCAGGATGCCGAGCGCCTGCGAGACCCGAGGGAGTGGAGCACAGGGACGTGCGCAGCGAGCGTCCCGGCACAGGCGTCCAGCCCGGGCTTCCATGCCGAAGCGCTCGCTGAAAGGGCCGCCCGGTCCTTGCCGCAACCGCCCCGTCAAGTCCGTAATTACCACGGCGGTATAGGTAGAGCTACAGACCGTAAAATGCCCGTCGTCAAGACGAGACGGACGGGCTTCGGAGTGCCGCAGCCGCGGCAGAGTCGGTGCGATTCGCGCCGTGCTTCACCGAATCGGTCGTGGAACCAGGCAACGCAGGCTACCGCGTGGTGGCAGCGTGACTGTTTGGGTGCACCTTATACTAGCGGCCTGTCGGCAGACGCCGGCCCGCGCACCCCGTATCAGCGCGCCCGCAGGCGGTCACGGCCGGAAATGCCGATTTTTTTCAAGGAGTTGTAGATGGACAGGTCGCGGACCTACAACGATGTCGTGGTCAGGCAGTTCACGATCGCCACGGTGGTCTGGGGCGCTGTCGGCATGACGGTCGGCGTGCTGATCGCAGCGCAGCTGTTGTGGCCGGAATTGAACTTCGACATCCCCTGGCTCACCTACAGCCGGCTGCGACCCCTGCACACCAACGCGGTGATTTTCGCCTTCGGCGGCAGCGCGCTGTTCGCGTCTTCCTACTACGTGGTGCAGCGCACCTGTCACACCCGGCTGTTCAGCGACGCTCTGGCGTCGTTCACGTTCTGGGGCTGGCAGGTCGTCATCGTGCTCGCGGCGATAACCCTGCCGCTCGGTCTTACGCAGAGCAAGGAATACGCCGAGCTGATCTGGCCGATCGACGTGCTGATCGCGGTGGTATGGATCGCTTACGGGGTCGTCTTCTTCGGCACCATCGCCCGGCGTCGGGTGAACCATATCTACGTGGCGAACTGGTTCTATGCCGCCTACATCATCACGATCGCGGTACTGCACATCGTCAACTCGCTCGCCATCCCGGTGAGCCTCGGACTCTCCTACCCCATCTACTCGGGCATCGTGGACGCGATGGTGCAGTGGTGGTACGGGCACAATGCCGTGGGCTTTTTCCTGACCGCGGGCTTCCTCGGGATGATGTATTACTTCATCCCGAAACGCGCCGAGCGGCCTGTTTACTCCTACCGGCTCTCCGTCGTGCATTTCTGGGCGCTGATTTCCACCTACATGTGGGCCGGACCCCATCACCTGCACTACACGTCCGTGCCGGACTGGGCGCAGTCGATCGGCATGGTGGTCGCGCTGATCGTGCTGGCACCGTCCTGGGGCGGAGTGAGCAACGGCATCATGACCCTCTCCGGAGCGTGGGACAAACTGCGCACCGACCCGGTGCTCAAGTTCATGATCGTGGCGCTGTCCTTCTACGGCATGTCCACGTTCGAGGGGCCCATGATGTCCATCAAGACCGTGAATGCGCTGTCGCACTACACCGACTGGACCATCGGTCACGTGCACTCAGGTGCGCTCGGCTGGGTGGCGCTGATCTCCTTCGGCTGCGTATACGCGCTGCTGCCGCGCGTCTGCGGCCGGCAGGAAATGTACAGCGTGCGCCTGGTGGAGCTGCATTTCTGGGTTTCCACCGTGGGCATCGTGCTGTACGTGACGTCCATGTGGATCGCCGGTGTGATGCAGGGCCTGATGTGGCGCGCGGTCAACGACGATGGCACGCTCACCTACAGCTTCGTCGAAAGCCTCAAAGCCACTTACCCCTACTACGCCGTGCGGCTGGCCGGCGGAGTGCTGTTCCTGGCCGGTACGCTGATCATGGCGTGGAACGTCTGGAAAACCGTCGTCACCGGCGACCGGCGCGCGCTGCAGCCGGTCCTCGAGCCCGCCTGAGGAGAATCGACGATGCGTCACGAGCAAATCGAGAAATCCATTGGCTTGATGGGCGTGCTGACGGCCATCGCCATCAGCATCGGCGGGCTCGCCGAGATCGTGCCGTTGATGCGCTCCACCGAGGCCGTCGAACCGGCGCCAGGGGTCACCCCTTATTCCGCGGTGCAGCTTGAGGGGCGCGACATCTACATCCGCGAGGGCTGTCATGTCTGCCACTCGCAGATGATCCGCCCGTTCCGGGCCGAGACGGAACGCTATGGCCATTTCACGCTGGCGGGCGAGACCGTCTACGACCGCCCCTTCCTGTTCGGCTCGAAGCGCACCGGGCCCGACCTCGCGCGCGTGGGGGGGCGGTATTCCGACGAGTGGCAGCGGGTGCACCTGGTCAACCCGCGCGATGTCGTCCCGGAGTCCAACATGCCCGGGTTCCCCTGGCTCACCGAGCGCACCGTCGATGCGAAGCTCACTCCGGTGAAGATGCAACGTCTGCGCATGCTGGGGGTGCCGTATAGCGACGAGGACATCGCGGGCGCCGAGGCTGCCGTCGCGGGTGTCACCGAGATGGATGCGCTGATCGCCTACCTGCAGGGCCTCGGCACTGCGGTCAAGGGGCGCTGAGCATGGATGCCGGAACCTGGCGCGGCATCTTCACGGTGGTGATGCTGCTCCTGTTCATCGGAATCTGGGCATGGGCCTGGAGCGGCAAGCGCAAACAGATGTTCGATGCCGCCTCCCGCCTGCCGTTCGAGCCTGACCAACCGGCTGATCCGCAGGGGGCCCGCAGCGCGGGCGAGAAGCCCGGGACCGGAGTGGAGTCACCGCAGTCATGAGCGCCTTCTGGAGCTGGTTCATCATCATCCTCACCGTGGGGAACATTCTCGGCTGCGTCTGGCTGCTGCAGTCGCAGAGCAAGCTGCCGGCAGGCGTTTCGACCGAAGAAACGACGGGACACGTGTGGGACGACAACCTCACGGAATACAACAAGCCGATGCCGCGCTGGTGGCTGATACTGTTCTGGCTCACGGCGATCTTCGGCGCCGTGTACCTGGTCCTGTATCCCGGGCTCGGCAGCTTCGGCGGCACGAGAGGCTGGTCGCAGGTGGCCCAGTACGAGAGGGAGAGGGCCGAGGCCGAAGCGCGATTCGGCAATGTCTTCAGGGCATTCGCGGACATTCCGCTCGCCGAACTCGCGGGGAACGCGGACGCGGTGCGGTTGGGGCGCAACCTGTTCCTGAACAACTGCGCCACCTGCCACGGCTCCGATGGGCGCGGCGCCCGCAGCTTCCCGAACCTCACCGATGACGCCTGGCTCTACGGCAAAGCCCCGGAGACGATAGAGGCCACGATCACCAACGGCCGCATAGGTGTGATGCCGGCGCTCGGCGCAGCCCTCGGCGAGGAGGGCGTGGCGGAGGTCGCCGCCTACGTGGTGAGCCTGTCCCGCCCGGGTGATGGCGACAGCGCCGCAGTGGCGACCGGTGCCGAGAAGTTTCAGCTCTTCTGCACCGCCTGCCATGGACCGGAGGCAAAGGGCAACCCGGCCATCGGCGCCCCGAACCTGACCGACGACGACTGGCTGCACGGTCGGACGGCCGCCGACATTCGCGATGTCATCACGAACGGCCGCACCAACCAGATGCCGGCGCAGCTCGAGATCCTCGGACCCGACCGCATTCGCGTGCTGGTGGCTTACCTGCTGAGCCTCCAGGCAGAACCGGGCGGTTGAAGCCTATGGCGGCCGGCGGCGAACCCTACGACATCGGCGAGCCTGAACTCGGCGGTGAATTGCCGCAACCACCACCGGCCTGGAGTGAGTCCGCGCAGGTCATCGCCGCTGTCCTATGGCCCTCGTTTCTCGCTTCTGCATTGGCGACGATGCTGTTTTTCGCTTTCGTGGACCCGGCAATGGTGCACGAGGCCACCACACCCCCGCTGGAGGTGAGCCGCATGACCGGCTATGCGATCGGATTTTTCTTCTTCTGGTTCGTGACTGCCCTCTCCAGCGCGGTTTCCGTCTACCTGCTGCGCACGCGGCCACGCGGCACCAGCAACTGAGGCCGCCTACCGCCGACCATGCACGACAGCACCAAGAGACCCGAATCGCTCTATGCGAAGCGGGTCAAAATCCATGCCCGCGAAGTCCAGGGCACCTTCGACCGCCTGCGCCGCATCGCCGTGCTGGTGCTGCTCGGCCTGTATTACATCATTCCGTGGCTGCGCTGGAACGACCGCCAGGCCGTGCTCTTCGATCTGCCGGAGCGGAAGTTCTACATCTTCGGGCTCACGCTCTGGCCCCACGATTTCATCTACCTGGCGTGGCTGCTGGTGATGGCCGCGCTGCTGCTGTTCTTCGCCACGGCGATCGCGGGTCGGGTGTGGTGCGGTTACGCCTGTCCGCAGACGGTGTGGACCGAGGCGTTCGTCTGGATAGAGCGGCTGGTCGAGGGCAACTTCACCAGGCGTCAGAAGCTCGACAAGGCGCCATGGACCGCCGAGAAGTACCTGCGTCGCGGCGCCAAGCAGGCGCTGTGGATCGCCTTCGCGCTCTGGACCGGCCTGACCTTCGTCGGCTATTTCACGCCGATCATCGATCTCGGCACCCGGCTGCTCGGATTTGCGCTCGGGCCGTGGGAAACGTTCTGGGTGCTGTTCTACAGTCTGGCCACCTACGGCAACGCCGGGCGCCTGCGCGAGCAGGTCTGCCTCTACATGTGCCCCTACGCGCGCTTTCAGAGCGCGATGTTCGACAGCAACACGCTGATCGTGTCCTACGATCCGGGGCGTGGCGAGCCGCGCGGCAGCCGCCAGCGCGGACAGGACCCGGCGAGCCTCGGACTCGGCGACTGCGTCGATTGCAACATGTGCGTCCAGGCCTGCCCCACGGGCATCGATATCCGCAAGGGACTGCAATACGAATGCATCAGCTGCGCCGCCTGCATAGACGCCTGCAAGCCCGTCATGGCGCGCATGGGCTACCCGGACGGCCTCATCCGTTACACGACGCAGAATGCGCTGGAAGGCAAGCCCACTCACATCAACCGGCCGCGTGCCCGCATCTACGGGCTGCTGCTGATCACGCTGTTCAGCGGATTCGTCTACGCGCTCGCCAATCGCTCGCCGCTGCAGATCGACGTGATCCGCGACCGCAATCAGCTCTACAGGGAGACCGCCGGCGGCCAGATCGAGAACGTCTACGAGGTCAAGCTGCTCAACAAGACCGAACGCCCACGCCGCCTGGTCCTGCACGCCGACGGCCTGCCCGACGTGCGGATCACGACGATGCCCCCCGTCGTGGAACTGCCTGCCGGCGAGCAGACCACCGTGGTCGCCCGGGTGAGCGTGGAGCGGAGCGGCGCGGCTGCCGGCGGAAGCGATATCGTGCTCAGCGCGGTCGCCACCGACGACGGCACCTTCCGCGCGGCGCGCAAGACACGCTTCATGGCGCCCGCACCGCTGAGGTG
>JAKLLP010000068.1:8726-9008 GCA_023150055.1 Gammaproteobacteria bacterium
ACCGCGAAGGCTGGCTCTGGTTCGTGCTGTCGCCGATCATCGCCACGGTGATCGGCACCATGATCACTCTGGTGATCGCCGGAGGGCCGCCGGACCTGGTGGTGGACGACTACGGGCAGATCCCGTTCACCGTCGAACAGGACCGTGGACGCGATCAACGCGCCGCCCTGCTCGGTCTTGTCGCCGAGGTGCACTTCATCGGCACGGCAGCGTCCGGGGAGCGCGCCGTCGAGGTACGACTCGACGGTGACGAACCCCCGGGCCTGCGGCTCGAACTCGTGC
>JAKLLP010000069.1 GCA_023150055.1 Gammaproteobacteria bacterium
CGCGTGCCGCTGCTCGACCACCGGGTCGTCGAGGCCGCCTTCGAGCTGCCGTCCGCTCTGAAATTGCGCCGCGCCGCCGACGGCACGGCCGAGGGGAAATACGCCCTGAAGCAGGTGATGACGCGCTACCTGCCCACGGACGTCGTCTTTCGCAAGAAGCAGGGGTTCTACATCCCGGTGCGTGACTGGCTCGAGGGGCCCATGCTCGCCGAGGTTGGCGAGCGTCTGCTCGCCGGGCATCTCCGCCGGGCCGGGATCATCGATCCGCCGGGCGTCGCGCGGCTCCTCGGCATGGCGCGCGATGCCCGGCGCAACTACTCCAACATGATCATGGCCTTGCTCGCGCTGGAGAGCTGGGCGGACGCTTACGCCGGGCGCGTCGGCGCGGTGACCTGGGACTGATCATGTGCGGCATCGTGGCAATGGCGGGCTTTGTCGACGCGGCCGCGCTCGAGGCCATGAACCGCGTGCAGGTCCATCGCGGTCCCGATTCCGCCGGGCGCTACCTGAGCCCCGACGGCGGGGTCGGCTTCGCGATGCGCCGCCTCAGCATCATCGATCTGGAATCCGGCCACCAGCCGATCGCCAACGAGGACGGCGACGTCGTGCTCGTCTGCAACGGCGAGATCTACAACTCCCCGCAGCTGCGCGAGCGGCTGGCCGGCGAGGGCCATCGCTTCCGCACCCGCCACTCCGACGTCGAGACCATCGTGCACCTGTACGAGGCGCACGGCACGGACTGCCTGCGACACCTCAACGGCATGTTCGGCTTCTGCCTGCACGACCGGCGCCGCAACCTGGTGTTCGGCGCCCGCGACCGGCTCGGCATCAAGCCGCTGTATTACGCCAGGCGCCCGGGGGCGCTGGCGGTCGCCTCCGAGATCAAGAGCCTGCTGATGCTCGACGGGGTCGAGCCGCGCGTGAACCGGCAGAGCCTGTTCCACTACATGACGCTCTTTTACATGCCCGACTCGGCGTCGATCCTGGAGGGCATCGAGCGCGTTCCCCCGGGGCACTTTTTCGTCTACGACGTCGCCGCGGACGATTTCCGCATCGAGCGTTACTGGGCGCCGAAGTTCGACCGCGTCGCGCGCACGCCGGAGGAGGCTAAAGACCTCGTGCGCGCCGGCGCGCGGGCCGCCGTGCAGCGCTGGACGCTCGCGGACGTGCCGATTGCCTGTTCGCTCTCCGGCGGCCTCGACTCCGCCTCCGTGGTCGGCCTGCTGGCCGAGGCGGGGCAGGGGCGGATCAAGACCTACACGCTGGGTTTCGCCGGCGCGGACGAGTCCGCGCACAACGAGACCGGACTCGCGCGGCTGGTGGCCGACAAGTGGGGCACCGAGCACCACGAGATCATCCTGTCGCCGGACGGGTTGCTCGACGAACTGGTGGACATGATCTGGGCGCTCGACGAGCCTTACGGCGGCGGGCTGCCGTCGTGGCACGTCTTCAAGCTCATGGCGCAGGACGTCAAGGTCGCGATGACCGGCTCCGGCGGCGACGAGCTGTTCGGCAACTATCACAAGCCGAAGTTCTGGGAGGCCGGCGGCGCGCGCCGGCTCTCGATCCTCGGCCGCTGGTTGGCGCGCAGCACGCCGGGCGGAGCCGGCGAATGGTTCGGCCGGCTGCGGGAGATCCGCGCACAGCAGGAGCGTTACCCGTTCGGCGGCGTCTATCCGAACCAGTACAAGTATTTCTCGGATGCCGACAAGCGCCGGCGGCTGTTCGCGATGCCGCTGGATGCGATCGAGGATACCGGCGCCTACCTGCAGCGGCTGTATGATGCGTCCGGCGCAGACGGCATCCGCAACGGCCTCGCCGCGGTGGATTTGCGCACGCAACTGGCCGAGGAATTCCTGCACATGACCGACCGGTTCTCGATGGCGCACTCGCTGGAGGCGCGCGTGCCGTTCCTGGACCACGAGTTCGTCGAGCAGGTGTTCACCATCGACCCGCGGCTGCGTTCGACCCCGGCCGAGATGAAGCACCTGCTCAAGCACGCCATGGCGGACCTCCTGCCCGCGCCGTTGCTGACGGCGCGCAAGCACGGTTTCACGATCCCCATCGCCCTTTGGCTGCGCAGGCGCCTCGCGCCGGTCGCGCGTCACCTGCTCGGCGCGCAGCGCCTGGAGGAGCAGGGTTATTTCGCGCCCGATTTTGCCGAGCGCTATCTCGAACCGCACCTGGCCGGGCGGCGCGATTTCCATGCCGTGATCTGGGCGGCGCTGATGTTCCAGTTGTGGCACCTGGTGTTCATCGAGCGGCGCTGCCGCGAGCGGCCGTCGTTCCGGGTCGATGATCTCGTCGGCTGACCTGCCTGGCGCTGCGCCGCGCATCAGCTTCGGCATCATCGTGCTGAACGGCGAGCCGTTTCTCCGCTATTGCCTGCGCCAGCTTTACCCCCACGCCCACGAGATCCTCGTCGTCGAGGGCGGCTCGCGCAAGGCCGCGTCGTTCGCGCCGGACGGCCATTCCACCGACGGCACGCTCGAGACGCTGGCGGCATTCAAACGTGACGAGGACCCCGAGGGCAAGCTCAAGGTCATCACCCGGGAGGGCTTCTGGAGCGAGAAGGACGAACAGAGCCAGGCGTATGCGCAGGCCGCGACAGGCGACTGGCTCTGGCAGGTGGATGTCGACGAGTTCTACACCCATGCCGACCTCGAAAAAGTGAAGGCGTTTCTGCATGACAACCCGGACGTCACCGCGGTGTCCTTCCGGCAGATACCCTTCTTCGGCAGTCCGCGCTATGCCTTCGACAGCTACAACCTGCGGGCGGAGAACACCAGCCAGTATCACCGCCTGTTTCGCTGGGCACCGGGGTACGCCTACGCGACGCATCGGCCGCCGACCGTCGTCGACGAGCACGGTACCGACCTGCGCCGCAAGCGCTGGGTGTCCGCGCGCGAGACCGAGCGCATGGGCGTTTACCTCTATCACTACTCGCTGCTGTTGCCGAAGCAGGTGCGCGACAAGTGCGCCTACTACAACGACCCCGGTGACGACCCGACCAAGGCCCACGCGCCGGAAATCGTGCGCTGGGCGCACGAGTGCTATTTCCGGCTCGGCCATCCCTTCCGCGTGCACAACGTCTACTCGACGGTGAGCTGGCTGCGCCGCCACGGCGGCACGACCCCCGAGCAGGTCACCGCGATGTGGTCCGATATCGCGGCCGGGCGCGTGGCGGTGGACACCCGGCGCACGGACGACATCGAGGCGTTGCTCGCGCGGCCGGGGTACCGGCTGGCCGGGCGGCTGCTGACGCTGTGGTCGAACCTGTTCCGCCTGCCGGGATTTCGCTTCGTCAGTCGTGCGCTCTTCTGGCTGATGCGGCGGCTGCGGCGCGTGCCTGGCCGCACTGCGCGTTCGGAGAACGTCGCGCAATGAAGCTGCTGTGGTTTTCCGATACCGCCACCCCCGCGGTCCGCGACGAGCTCGGCATCGTCGATACCGGTAACCGTGCCGGCTGGGTAGCCAATGCCGCGCGGGCACTCGCGGCGCGAGACGGCATCGAGCTCGGCATCGTCTGGGCCTCGCCACTGGTCAGCGAACGCCGCAGCTTCGTGCGTGGCAACGTCACCTATTTCTGCGTTCCCAAGGGCGGCTGGATGCAGTCCGTCAGCCGCCGGCTGGGGGCGGTGCCGCCCGCGCGCAGGTTGTGGCAGGCCTTGACCTTCTGGCCCCGGCAAAGCACCCGCGGTCCGTTGCGGGACTGCCGCCGGATCGTCGACGAGTATCGCCCCGACCTCGTGCACGTGCACGGCACCGAGAGTTTCTATGGCCTGCTCGGCGGCACCGTCGACGTGCCGGTCATCGTCACCTTGCAGGGCATTCTCATCGAGTATGCCAAGGTCTACTGGGGCAACGTGCCCGGGTGGAGGCGGCCGCTCATGCCCCGTGAATTCATGTCGCATCTGCGCATGCAGCGCAATGCCCGCCGGGAAGCCGGGATCATCCGCCGGAATCGGTACTTTTCGGGCCGGACTCACTGGGATCGCGAGGTCCTGCTGGGCCTCAATCCGGGCGCGAAGTTCTATTCGGACGGTGCCCGTCTATTGCGCCCGGATTTCTACGGCCCCGAGTGGTCGCTGCAGGAGTGCACGCGCCACCGTCTGTACACCACGATGACCGCGCGGCCCTACAAGGGTACGGACGTCCTCGTCGAGGCGCTCGCGCTGCTGCGCCAGGACTACCCCGACATCACGCTGCGGGTCGGTGGCGACCTGCCGGATTCCGGCTACGGGCGTTACGTTCGCACCCGAGTCCAGCGGCTTGGCCTGGGTGATCGGGTGTCGCTGCTCGGCTTCGTCGAGGCCGCGGACATCGTCCGCGAACTGCGCAGCGCTCATGCGTACGCCCTCGATGGTCGAGCACCAGGTCACGGGCCTGCTGTACGAGCCGGGCGACGCGGCCACGCTGGCGCGGCACATCGATCGCGTCTTCTCCGACGACAAATTTGCCGGTTCGCTGTCGGCAAGGGAGCGCGCGCACGCGCGCGAGCGGGGCGCGATCGAGAGCAATACGGATACCCTGATCGGCGTCTATCGCGCGGTCCTGGAGGATGCGGCGCGCTGATTCTGTAGACGATGGAAGATCCCGTCGACCTGCAGCAGTTGCCCGCACCTGGCGTCGGCATGGCCTGGCTCGAGTCCGACCAGCTCGAAGCCGTTCCCGTAGAGCCAGGTCACCAATTCGGGCAGGCTCGTCTCGCCGTCATATAGCGGCGTCAGGGACATCTCCAGCTGAATCGTATCGATGCGCTGCAGGGACCGCGCCGCGCCGCGCAGCACGTTCATCTCGTAGCCCTGGGTATCGAGCTTCAGGTACGGGACGTCGTCGCGCCCGACCACCTCGTCGAAGACCGTGTCGAGCTGGCGAAGCTCGATGGTCTGCGTACCGACCGTGCCGGCCTGGGGGGCCGACTCCAGATGCCGTGGCAGGACCCGCAACAGTGAGCTGCTGTCGGATTTTGCCGAGACGTTGATTTCCTTCCTGCCGTCCATTTCCCCGAGGGCCTGGTTCCTGGCCTGCCAGCGATCGTCATGGCTGGCCCGGTCGGCGAGAATCGCGAACTCGTCGCGAAGGGGCTCGAACGAGACGATGCGGCCCTTGTAGCCGAGTTCCCGCAGGTGCATCGCGTATTGGCCCATGCTGGCACCGACATCGAGGACGACGCTGGTCCCATACTCCTGCATCAGCCGTATGCGGCGCGCCTCCGGGTGGTGGCGACAGTCGAAGCGCACGACGTCAAAGCCGTATGCCCGGATCATTCTCCTGATTGAGCGTCGTAGCGTCACTCTCGGATCCCGTGTTTCGTTCGACCAGTGTGGCGTTCCCCGGATACGCTGGCGGCCTGCGACCTCCGGACCACCTGAAGGCGGGGCGCTCCGCCCGAGGCGAGTATCGGGGAGCGACGGCGGAGGCCTCCCGTCGCAAGGGCGGTCATGGGCGGCCACCGGTTCGTGGGCTAGTAACCGAACCTCTCCCTGAGCGCTCGCGCGATTGCATCAGCCGCGACACTCGTGCCATTTCCGTTCCAGTGGCTATCGTAACGGTGATACAGGCCCATTTCCGCGTTGTCGCGAAAGTCGTCGAGCAATTCTATGGTGTCGACCCCCCGGTCCTCGAGCGCCGCTGTCAACGCATGGAGATAGTCCCGCGTATAGGGGTCCACCTGTTTTGAATAAAGTGTCTGCTTCGCGGGGATGGCGACGAATACGTAGTCCTTGCCTTGCGCCCTGACTTCCTCGCTCCTGCGCACTATGGCTTCCACTGCCGGGCGAAGGTCCTCGGGGCGAAACGTGTGACGATGGAACAGGTAGGGCTTGGGTCCGCCGGTTGCGAGAACGCGCAGATCATTGATGGCGCGCGATATCGTCCTCAGTGCTATGGACGTCAGCAGATAGCGTGGCGCCGGCACTTCCAGGGGAAGACGATAGGCGGGCAGGTGGTTGGTCATCTGCGGGGTGTAAGGGTCGTCCCGGCCGAGGCCGTAATCGTTGAACACGTCGCCGCGCACCTCGCGTTCGGTCCGGACATCGAGTATCAGCTCGACGTCGGCGACATCGGCCCGCTTGAGGGCGTTGTACATCGATGTTCGACCGCCATTGAACACGGGTATGTCGAGCCGTTCGGCGAGTCGCCACGGCAGGGTCTCGTCGTCGCTGAGGCCGGAGCCGAACACCGCCGAGTCGCCTGCCACCAGTATCCGGTAAGCAGTCGAAGGCAGGAAGTTCGTCCGGAAGCCGTCAGGGTCCACCGAGACATGCGTCCTGCGGCTTTCCTGATGGTAGAAAATATTGCTGCGGGTCTGGTCGGACTTCTCCTCGGCATCCCAGGCGGCCTCGTAGCGGGCGAACCGATAGGCCACCTCGGGAAAGTACTCCCAGGGTCGAAAGTAGAACAGCGCCGGCTTGTAGACGAACAGGCCCATGGATACGGCGTTGGCCGCCAGCAGCAGGCCGAGTATCCAGGACAGCTGCCGCAGGTATTTCGTGTAGTTCATGGTCCTCATGGTCCGCCGGCCGGTTCCTTGCCTCAGAACTGGAAGTAAAGAAACTCGCTTACTTTCGTCAGGTCGGAAATGGCGACCACCGCCATCACGGCGATCAAAATGGCCCAGCGGAGCGTGGGCGTCCATTCGACGGAGAACTTGTTCAGTCTGAACATTTCGGTGCCGAGGGCGGGGTGGTGCGTGCGCATCAGCTCGATGGTGTTGGGCATGAACCAGACGATTCCAAGCAGCCCCAGCAGCTTGAGAAAGTCTGTCGGACCGCCGAACTCGCCGAATCCCTGGGCGACGATATACGCGTCGGGAATCCACCGGTTCAGCATGATCACCAGGGCATCGAGATTGCCCGGCAACGAGAACCCGTTCAGACCCGCCATGGCGCGATACATCCCGACGACGCCCTGCATCGTTTCTGCGCGGAAGGTGACCCAGGCGACGACGACGGCGGCGAAGGTGATCGCACGCCCGGCGAACAGGCCGGCACCGGCGGGCGGTTGCCCGTTCATCCACCCGGCTTTTTCGCGCAGGGCGTGCCAGGCGTGATTGACGACCAGGTAGAGGCCATGCAGCCCGCCCCAGAGGACGAAAGTCCACTCCGCTCCATGCCATAACCCGCCGAGCAACATGGTGATCATCAGGTTGGCGTGCCGCCGCGTTGGGCCCTTGCGATTGCCGCCGAGCGGTATATACAAATAGTCGCGGAGAAAGCGGGACAGCGTGATGTGCCAGCGGCGCCAGAATTCGATGATGTTGCTGGCGCGGTATGGCGAGAAGAAATTGAGCGGCAGCGTGATGCCGAACATGCGTGCGGCCCCCAGCGCCATCTCCGAGTAACCGCAGAAATCGAAGTAGATCTGGAATGTATAGGCGAGCGCGCCGCCCCACGCCTCGAAGAACGTCAAGGCCATACCGCCGTCTGCGGCGGCAAAGACCGGCGTCGAATGCACGGCGATACCGTCCGCCAGCATGACTTTCTTGAACAACCCGATGAAGAAAATGGTGCTGCCGACGGCGATGTTCTCGGGCCTGATCCGGTACAGGGAGTCGGCCGCGAACTGTGGCAGCATCTCCTTGTGGTGAACGATCGGGCCGGCGATCAATTGCGGGAAGAAGGTCACGAACAGGCAATAGTGCAGAAAACTGTGTTCCCGCGTCTTTCCATGGAAAGCATCGATCAGGAACGTTATTTGCTGGAACGTGAAAAAGGAAATCGCGAGCGGCAGCACGATCGGGGCGATGTCGATGGTCGTCCCCGTCACGGCATTCAGGTTGTCGACGAAGAAGTTCGCGTACTTGAAATACCCCAGGAGCGCCAGGTTCGATGCGATGCCGATGACGAGCAGTGGCTTCCAGGGGCGTTCCTCGAGGGTGTTCGCGATCGCGTAGTTGAAGATCATCGACAGGAGAATCAGGCCCAGATAAACCGGGTTCCACCAGCCGTAAAAGAACAGCGATGCGCCCACCAGCCAGCTGATCGCGACGCGATGGTGGCCTCTGGCGCCGATGGCGAAGAAGCCGATCAGCGTGATCGGCAGGAACAGGAAGATGAAAACGAAGGAGTTGAAAAGCATTGACGACGTTCGATGCCGTGGGTCTGCGACATCGTACGGAGATCGACGGGCACCGGATGCCGCCTGCCGACAGCATGCGATACGGTGGGGTCATCCGCGGCTCGATGCGTGTCGGCTGCCCGGTTGCGCCCTCTAGGTGTCTCTCTTGCCGGCCGGTAGGTTCACCATAATCGCCATAACGTGCTGACGGTGCGGCAGTATACGATACACACGGCTTAAGAATCCCTGAAAGGACCACGGCGGCGCAGTCGGGATTGCGGCTGCGTCGACGCTGCAACCAGCGCGAGTGCTCATGTGCGCGACTGACGATATCGGGAACCGAACCCGGCGAGGCGTCTCGCCAGCGGACATCTCCTCACCACCGCCGTCCGCGGGACCGGCCGAGCGCCGGATCGCCGGCGCAATGGGTCTCGGGCTGGCTCTCCTCGGCGCGCTGTCCATGTTGGCCGCGCTCGGTTGGGCGCCGGGGATCGACCTCGCTTCCCGTGCCGGGCGGATCGTCGGTGCGGCTGCCGGCGCCGGGATGATCGCGGGCGGCGCAGGTCTCTGGCGGCTTCGCGGCCGCGTTCGAACCAGGCGCCTCGTCGGCATGACGGCTTATGTTGTCTTCCTGCTGCTCATGGCGGAAGGGGTGCTGCAGCTGGCAAGCCGTCTCCACCCGCGCTGGGGGTTCATCCTGTCCGAGCTGCCGGCCGCAGTGGCCGATCCCGTCCTGGGACATCGCCCCTCTCCGCTGCATCCCGAGCACGATTCCAACGGTTTCCGCAATCGGACCGTACCCGAGTCCGTCGACTTCGTTGCCCTGGGAGATTCGCAGACGTACGGCGACAACGCTGACCGCGAGTCTGCATGGCCGCAGCAGTTGTCCGCGCTCACCGGCCGGGCAATCTACAACATGGCTTTCGGCGGCTATTCGGCGCCGC
>JAKLLP010000006.1 GCA_023150055.1 Gammaproteobacteria bacterium
CCGAGCGCCGGCCCGGGGGAACCCGCGACGGTCGTCTGTGACAAGCCATAGCCGCGAACGACCAGGCAGCCGGCACTGAATGTTTTCAAGGAGACCACCATGGGAATACTGGCAGACACCCTGGGCCCGGCGGGACGCGTGAGCCGGATGCTCGGCCAGCTCGAACCGCTGTTTGCCCTCGGCACGCGGCTGTGGGTGAGCTGGCAGTTCTTCAAATCGGGCCTGCTCAAGATCCAGAGCTGGGACTCGACCCTGTTCCTGTTTGAAGAAGAGTACCGGGTGCCGCTGCTCTCACCGGTTGCCGCCGCCGAACTGGTCTTTCCGGCGCTGCTCGCACTCGGGCTGCTCGGCCCGCTCGGCGCCATCGGGCTCTCGGCGGTCAACCTGCTCGCCGTGGTGGCCTATGCGCACGTCCTGCTCGCCGAGGGCTTCGAAGCAGCTGTCGCCCAGCACTACCTCTGGGGCTTCATGCTCGCCTACCTCGTCGTCCACGGTAACGGGCCGCTCGCCCTCGACCGCCTGCTGCCAAAGTAGGGTGCCCTACTCCAGAAAACCCGCCTCGCGCTGCTTGCGCACGGCGAGGACAAGCACGACATCCTCGGCAGCCAGCCAGGGAGGCGCTCAACCTCTCGCGGCTCGACCTCCGCCGTTCGCAGCGACCGGTTACACTCCCCCCGATCGGGCAGTTCAACCGTTCCCTCACCAGGCGACCAGCGCCGGAGCGGGTTGCGGGTAGACCGCCGGTCGGCTCGCTACACGGCTGCCAGTCACGGCGCTGTCGGCGGCAAACGGCTGCGGACGTCGGGCACCCCGATAACCTGGCCTGACGGCAACGGAGGCTCATATGCAGAGATCAGTCGTTTCGGTTTGTGTGCTGCTCGTGCTCGGCGTGGCATCCGTCCCGTCGTGGGGCGCCGAGATCCAGGACCATCCGGCCGTCACTCGCTATCCCGGATCCATACCCACCAGCCGGAAGGACGACGGCCAGGGCGCCTACACGCTGGTGGTGGGGGTGGACCCGGCCGCCAAGACCGACGAAACCGCCTTGCAGACGCTGGTCGTGGAAGGCATCGTCACGCGGCTCGCCTACGAGAATCCGCGGGAGAAATCAGCCTACGAAATCTTCACCAATTACCGGGAGGGACTGGCCGCTGGCGGGTTCGAGATCCTGTTCGCCTGCGAAACGAGCGCCTGTGGGCCGTCCTATGCATCGAGCCGATGGGGCCGTGTCACCGGGCTGCGCTACACCTCGCCGGACCAGCGCTACGTGGCGGCCAGGTCCGAGCGGAACGGCAAGATCGTCTACGTAGCCGCTCTCGTGGCCAAGCTGCGCCATCAAGTCGAGGTGGTGGAGGTGGCGGAGATGGAACGCGGCCTGGTCACCGCGAAGGCGCTGGGCGACGGCCTGCTGCTCGAAGGCCGGGCCGTGCTCGACGGCCTGTACTTCGACACCGACAAAGCGACGTTGACGGCGCAAAGCACGCCGGCGCTGGCGGTCATCGCCCGCTTCCTGCAGGACCGCCCGAATCTGAAGGTCTACATCGTAGGACACACCGATTCGACTGGCGGCTTCGACCACAACATGCAGCTGTCGAAAAATCGCGCGGCCGCGGTCGTGGACGCCCTCGCCCGCGACCACGGCGTCGACCGCCGCCGCCTGGCTGCGCACGGCGTCGGACCGCTTTCACCGTCCCGCTCGAACAAGGGCGACGAAGGCAGGGCCGGGAACCGGCGGGTCGAGATGGTGGAGCAGTAGCAATTCGGATCCGTGCCGCGGAGAAAGGCGCCGCGTTATACTGACGCCATCAACGAACCTCTCCATCCGGCGCATCTCGAGGCGTTGAAGCGCACCAGTCCGGCGGCCAAGCTCGCACAGGTCGCCGCGCTATACGAAGCAGGCATTCGCCTGCGCATGGCGGGACTGCGCATGACCCATCCCGATTGGACCGACGCACAGCGAGAGTTGGAAGCACGCCGCTCGCTGCGCCATGCCGGCACCTGAACTGTTCCAGCCGTTTCTGGGACCGCTCGAACGCCTGGGGTTCAGCTATTGCATCACCGGATCCGTAGCGGCGAGCGTGTACGGTGAACCGCGTCTGACGGCCGACAATCGGCGAAGCCCGATTTGTGCATGGCGTTGCCGGTGGCATCCACAGCGACGATGGCCGGCATGTCCTTCCGTAAACCCTGGCGGATGCAGCGCCAGGAGCATGTCGAACCGGCAAGCAGCCGTCAGGTCCGGATGCCGGTCCCGCGCCCGATCATCACCAGGCAGATCGCAAACAGCACGGCCGCAAAACCGAGGATGACTGCGTAGGCGACGCCGAGATCGACATCCGAGACCCCGAGCATCCCGTAGCGGAAGGCGTTGACCATGTAGAGGATGGGATTCAGCAGGGAGAGCTGCCGCGCGAACTCGGGCAGCAGCGCCACCGAGTAGAACACCCCGCCGAGGTAGCTCAGGGGCGCCAGCACGAAGGAGGGAATGATCGAGACATCGTCGAAATTCTTCGCCAGGATCGCGTTGATCAGCCCGCCGAGCGAGAACACGAACGCCGTTAGAACGATCACCGATACGGTCACCAGGACGTTGGCGACCTGCAGGCGCGTGAAGAAGAGCGCCACCACCGTGACCGCCGCAGCGACCGCCAGCCCGCGCACGACACCACCGAGCGTGTGCCCGAGCACGATCACCCAGTTGGCCATCGGCGCTACCAGCATCTCCTCCAGGTGACGTTGCATCTTCGCCGAGAAGAACGACGAGACCACGTTGCCGTAGGAATTGGTGATGAGCTGCATCATGATCAGCCCCGGCGCGATGAACTGGGCATAGTCGACGCCGCCCATCTGCCCGACCCGGCGGCCGATGATGTTGCCGAAGATCAGGAAATACAGCGCGGTGGTAATCGCCGGCGGCAGTATGGTCTGCAGCCAGATGCGGAAGACCCGGTTGCACTCCTTGCGCACCAGGGTGGCGAGCGCGACAGCCTGCGTGCGCGCACTCATCGCTGCCCGTCCGTGGGCGGCTCGCGCGCAGTCAGCCGCAGGAAGAGCTCTTCCAGCCGATTGGCCTTGTTGCGCATGCTGATGACCTGGATGCCGGCCGCCGTCAGCGCGGCAAAGACGCCGTTGAGGTCCTGTTGCCGCGTGACCACAACCTCGATCTCGTGGTCGCCGACGAGGCTGACCTCGTACCCGGCCAGTCGTGGCGCCGCGCCGAGCGGCTCCCTGAGGCTCAGCACGAAGATCTCGGCATGGAGCTTGCGCAGCACGTTCGACATGCGGTCCCGTTCGATGATCCGGCCGTGATCGATGATGGCGACCTGACGGCAGAGGTTCTCGGCTTCCTCGAGGTAATGCGTGGTGAGGATGATCGTGGTGCCACTGCGATTGATCTCGCGCAGGAACTGCCACATCGAGCGGCGAATCTCGATATCCACGCCCGCGGTCGGTTCGTCGAGGACCAGCAGCCGCGGCTCGTGCATCAGCGCGCGGGCGATCATCAGCCGCCGCTTCATCCCGCCGGACAGGCTGCGGCCGCTGTCGCGGCGCCGGTCCCAGAGCTGCAGCTGCTTCAGGCACGTTTCCGCCCGCTGCGCGGCCTGCCGCCTGGTCATGCCGTAAAAGCCGGCCTGCGTCGTGACGATGTTCTCCACGGAGTCCCAGTAGTTGATATTGAGCTCCTGCGGCACCACGCCGATGCAGGACTTCGCCGCCGCCAGCTCGGTATCGATGCTGTGGCCAAAGACGCGGACCTCGCCGGAGGTCTTGTTGATCAGCGAAGTAACGATGCCGATCAGCGTGGTCTTGCCGGCCCCGTTGGGGCCGAGCAGCGCGAAGAAATCCCCCTCCGGAACGTCGAGATCCAGGCCACGAAGTGCCTGCACGCCGTTGGGATAGGTCTTGACGAGATTGCGGACAGCGAGCGCTGACATCGCGCGCCATTGTGCATATCGGCGCTCCCGGCGCCAACGACTTTGCGGAACCTCACGCCAGGGCCTGCCGATGCCGCATCGCCAGCTCCGCGGAGGCGAGGTGGATCGCCGTGAGACGCGCCAGCTGGAGCCGCCCGGAGTGGCCATCCCGGGCGGCGGTGACGAGATCGGGCCAGAACCTCACCCGGGTGTGGAAGCGCGCTTCGAGCAGCTGCAACGCCTGCCCGGCCGTGGCGCAGACCTCGCGGAAGCTGCCCAGCCCGGCCGGGCCACGGGTGGAATCGCCGGCACACAACGACGCACGCAGGGGGTCGCAGCGCGACAGGTGCCACACGTGACCGAGCAGGGTGGCGGCAAAGAGCTGCGCGCTGGCAACCCACGCGCTGTCGATCACGGGCGGCGCCTCGGCCACCCCGCACCAGCGCCTCTCGCGCGCGCCCTCCACGCGAAATCCGACGAGCAGGCACGGCGTCGCTGCAATGGCCTCGAGCCCGACCCCCGGCAACCGGCGCAGTCCGTCGAGAACCGCCGCGTCCAGGCCGAAGGCGCGGCGCTGACCGAGCTCCCGCGCTTGCACCGCAAGCGCGAGGAACGCCAGGTTGAGGTCGCGAATCTCGGCGAAGAACTGCGTATCCGGTGCTTCAGGTTGCATTGTCGACTCCCCCGGGTTCCCCGATGTCGTTTTAGTATATTTGCCATATATGGGAAAATTTTCCCATATATGGCAAGTAAACTGCTAAAAATGACATAAAAAGCCAATTTCTTGGCATTTTGGGAGGAAATACGATGCGCGTAACCGACCACCGCTACCGGACCGAAATCGACCGGTTCAATCTTGCCGTGCGCATGATCGGCCACGAGGCCCGCACTGGAACGATCCGCGCCTGCACCGGTTTCAGCGAGGATCGCATTCGCAAGATCTACAACTACTATTTCCGCACCGGTGACGGCACGGTGGTGCGCCGCCGGCGCGGCAAGTCGCCGACGCGCATCCGCCATTTCGTGGACTCCACCGCGCGTCAGCTGGAAGCCTCGCTGCTGGCAGGACTCTTCGTGCTCTGCGCGGCCGCGCAGGTCAGCGCCGAGGGCCGCGTGGAACGCCCGGGCGGCGCCGATCGGGTCGCGCTCGGCGAACGTGTCTGCCAGGCATTCGAGGCCTACCGCAACCTGTTTCCGGAGCCGCGGCTGTCGTTCGAGTGGGCGTGGAACCTGTACCACGCGCTGGCGGACAGCCATGACCTGTACCTCGCGCAGTGCGAGATCTGCGGCGGGCGCTACGTCCAGGACGCCTACGCGCTCGACTACGGCCGCTGCCCGTTCTGCGAAATGAAGGATTACCGGGGTACGGCCCAGATCTGACGGCGCCCGCGTACGGCGCTACTCTTGGCGCTGTCACCGACCGGGACGAACGTCATGCGGGACACGGCCGTCTTTTTCTCGGGCGCCTATATCGAGCGCAACACCCTGCTGCGGCATGACCCGGCGGCCGTCGCCGCAGCGTGGGCCGCGCCGGATACGCGTTTCCTGCCGGTCTGGCAGGCGCAGCCGCTCATCCGCGATGGCGCCGCCGCCCGCCTCACGCGCGCGGAACTCGGCGCGCGGCTGCCGGAGCAGGCCGCGGCCATCTACCTCGGTGTCGAGTCCGGCCGACACCTGTTCGCCGTCGCCCTCGAGGACCGTGATGCGCCGCCCGGCCCCGGCGAGTTCGGCGGCCTGCGCGACCTGGTCAGCCGCGTCAGCGCCGCGGATGCGGGGCTCCTCGCCTACGCCCGCGCGATGGTCACCTGGCATCGTCATCACCGGCATTGCGGCGTGTGCGGCGCGCCGACGCGGGCCGAGGATGCCGGTTTCGTGCTCGTGTGCAGCAGCACGAATTGCGGGCACCGGAGCTTCCCGCGGCTCGATCCGGCGATCATCGTGCTGGTGCACCACGACCAGCACTGCCTCCTCGGACGCCAGCCCACCTGGCCGTCCGACCGCTTCTCTACCCTGGCCGGCTTCGCCGAGCCCGGCGAGGCGCTCGAGGACGCGGTGCGGCGCGAGGTGCGCGAGGAGACCGACGTCGCCATCACCCACTGCCGTTACCGGGCGTCCCAGCCCTGGCCGTTCCCGGCATCCCTCATGATCGGGTTTCATGCCATGGCCACCCACCGCGAGATACGGCTGAACGACGGCGAACTCGCCGAAGCGCGCTGGTTTACCCGGGAAGAACTGGGTAGCGGCACGATCGTGCTGCCGCCCCGCGCTTCGGTCGCCTACCGGCTCATCGAAGACTGGTTCGACAGCGTGCCGGGACCGGGCCTCGCGACCCTGCACCGTGACGGCGAGTTCCTGCGCCGCCCGGAGCAGCCGCCGGACGCGCGCTGATGTGCCTGGTCGCCGTCGCCTGGCGGGCGCACCCGCTGTATCCGCTGATCCTCGCCGGCAACCGCGACGAATTCCACGAGCGGCCCTCGGCGCCGGCAGCCTGGTGGGAGGATGCCGGCCACGTGCTCGGCGGCCGCGATCTCGTCGCCGGCGGCAGCTGGCTCGCGGTGAGCCGCAGCGGGCGCATCGCGGTGGTCATCAACGATCCCCGCCGGCCGCCGGGACCGGAGCGCACTGCAAGTCGCGGCGCCCTGGTGCGTGACTTCGTGGCGGGCGACACGCCGAGCGGGCGCTTCCTCGATGCCGTGTCGGTCGCCGAGCAGCGCTATGCGGGCTTTCGCCTCGTGGTGGGCAACCGCCTGCAGCTGCGCGCCTTCGTGACCTCGCACGCGGGCGCGCCACGCCGCTGGACGCTGCGGCCGGGCGTCACGGTCTTCAGCAACTCGCCGCTCGACATGCCGTGGCCCAAGGTCGCCTACCTGGAGTCGGCGTTGAGCGGGCTCGCCGCGAGCCCCGGGCTCGAGCGCCAGATGCTGTTCGCGCTGCTGGCCCGGCGCGAACCGGTCGATGGCGAGGGCGACGGGCATCCGGCGGGGCGCACGCCGTTCGTCGTCGGTGCGCGCTACGGCACGCGCGCGAGCACTGTCATCCTCATGGGGAGCGATGGCCGCTGCGCCTTCGAGGAGCGGCGCTTCGGCGCCGCGGGACAACAGACCGGCGAGACGCGGGAAGAATTTGCGCTTGGCTGAACCAGGAGCGTTTCATGGGCAGGACTTTCGACCTTATCGACGAGCAGATGGCCGCCTGGATCGGCGCGCAGCGGATGTTCTTCGTCGCGACCGCGCCGCTGGCTGCCGATGGCCTCGTCAATTGCTCGCCGAAGGGTCTCGATACGCTGCGCCTGCTCTCGCCGCGCAGCATCGCCTGGCTCGATCTCGGTGGCAGCGGCATCGAGACCGTTGCGCACCTGAAAGAGAACGGCCGGATCGTCATCATGTTCTGCGCCTTCGAGGGGCCGCCGCGCATTCTGCGCCTCCACGGTCGCGGCGAAGTCATCGAACGCCGCCATCCGGAGTTCGACGGGCTGCTGGCGCGCTTCCCGCCGGCGCCCGTATGCCGCGCCATCATCCGGGTGCAGGTCACGCGCATCGCCGACTCCTGCGGCTGGGGCGTGCCGCTGTACGGCTACCAGCGCCAGCGTGACGACATCGCCCGGGCGGTGTCGGGCAAGGACGCGGAGCAACTGATTGCGCAGGCCGAACGGCAGAACAGCCGCAGCATCGACGGCCTGCCAGGGCTCGATATAGAAGCGCTCCGGCGCGGACCTGCGCGCTGACCGCGCCCGGGGCTTCATGGCGCCGCGGCCGTCCCGGTTGGCCGCTGTGGCGTTCCGCAAATCGAGTTGACCGCCGGCGAGCGACGGACCGCCCGGAGGCGGGGGTCTCCGCCCAAAGCGAGTATCCATGAACGAGGGCGGGAGCGACGGCGGAGACCTCCCGCCGCAAGGGCGGTCATGGGTAGCGGGTTATTCGCGGAACGCCACGCCAGCGCCCTGCCGAACGCCGCGGCCCGGGGACGTCGGCGCACGAAAGACCATCTTGACTTCTGGCGCTGGATGAATATTATGCGCATCCGCTATTTGTTATGCGCATGAGGTGGAATGCCGATCGCGAACGAAGCCATGCAGAAGCGCCAGCAGGCAATCCTCGCGATCCTGCGAAGCCGCCGCGTGGAGCGCCAGTCGGAGCTGGTACGCCTGCTGAAGGAGCGCGGTATCCGCGTGACCCAGTCGAGCGTCAGCCGCGACCTGCAGCAACTCGGTATCGCCAAGCTCGAGAGCGGCTATCGGCGGGTCGAACAACCGGACCCGGAAACGGACCGGGATGCGGCGTTGCTGGCCGAGTTCGTGCGCGACATCCGCGCGGCCGGCGGCAACCTGACCGTAGTGAAGACGGCCGAGGGAGCGGCGCAGCGCGTGGCGTTGTATCTCGACCGCAGCGGCTGGGCGGAGATCGTCGGCACGGTGTCCGGCGACGACACGATCTTCGTCGCCACGCGTAACGGCGGCGAGCAGAAACGATTGCTGGCACGGCTGCGCGCGCTGGTAGCGCACGCGGCACGGCCCGTTGAATAAGGGAAACAGGCGTCACGATGAACACCCAGGACAACACTTCTCCCATCATTCTCGGCTTCTCCGGCGGGCTGGATACCTCCTTCTGCGTGCCCTGGATGAAGGAGCACTACGGGCGCCCCGTGGTGACGGTCACCATCAACACCGGCGGCATCGACACGGCGGCGGCAGCCGACCTCGAGCAGCGGGCCAGAAAACTCGGTGCCGCCGAGCACCTGATGATCGAGGCACGGGACGTGTTCTTCGACCGGGTGCTCAAGTACCTCATCTTCGGCAACGTGCGGCGCGGGCACCTCTACCCGCTGTGCGTCGGCGCCGAGCGGGGCATCCAGGCGACACTGCTCGCGGAACTGGCGAAGGAGCGCGGCAGCACGACCGTCGCTCACGGCTGCACCGCCGCGGGCAACGACCAGGTGCGTTTCGAGGTCGCGCTGCGCACCTTGAACCCAGGGCTCGAAGTGCTGGCGCCGGTGCGCGACCAGGCGTTCGTGCGCAGCGAACAGCAGAAATATCTCGAGGACGGCGGCTTCCCGGTGCCCGCGCGGGGTTCCTCCTATTCCATCAACCGGGGGCTGTGGGGCGTGACCATCGGCGGGCGCGAGACGCTCGACTCCAGGGAGTCGATCCCGGAGAGCGCCTGGGTGCTCTCCGCCAACGCCTTCGAAAAGAACCTGCCGGCGAGCCGCCACACCATCGGCTTCAGCGCCGGCGTGCCGACCGCTCTCGACGGCAAGAGCCTCGGCGCGGTCGCCCTGATCGAGGAACTCGAGCGGATCGCCGGCCCCTACGGCATCGGCCGCGGCATCCACGTCGGCGACACCGTGCTCGGCACCAAGGGCCGGGTCGCCTTCGAGGCCCCGGCCGCCGAGGTGCTGCTCGTCGCCCATCGCGAACTGGAGAAGCTCACGCTCTCCGGCCTGCAGCAGCGGGTCAAGGACCAGGTCGCCACCCAGTACGGCGACTTCGTGCACGAGGGCAAGCAGCTCGACCCCGTCTGCCGCGACATCGAAGCGCTGCTCGCCTCCGCCCAGCAGCGGGTCACCGGCGAAGTGCGGCTGGTCTTCCGGCCGGGCAGCGTGTTCGTCGAGGGCGTGGTCTCGCCGCACTCGCTGATGGCGGCGACCAGGGGCGTCTACGGCGAGAAGGCCGGTGAGTGGACGCCGGCCGACGCGCTCGGCTACTCGCGCATCCTCGCCCTGCCCGGCATCCTGCAGACCCGGGCCGCAGCCAAGGACAAGCCCCGGTGAAGACCGTCATCGCCGACAAGATTGGCTCGGTGGCCCAGCACGCACACCTGTCGCGCGAGCTGCGGGTGAGCGCGGACATTCCCTGCGAGGAAGGCGTGCTCATCGCGGTGGAAATCCTCAACAACAAGGGCACTTACAACACGCTCGAGCTGACCAGCGGCCGCCAGGCGCAGGTCAAGCGCGGCGATGTGATCGTCGGGGCGCTCGGCCATCGCAAGGCATTGTTCGGCTACTCCGGGCACCTGCCGGAGAAAGTCGTCCCGGGCGATGTGCTGCAAGTCCTCAACATGGGCGGCGTCATCGGGGTCTGCGATTCCATCAACGCGAGCTTCGGGCAGCCGTTCGAGGCGCGGGTGCTCGGCGCCGTGCTCGACTTCCCCTACCTCGGCGAGCGCATCGGCGTGCCGGCCCGGGCCGGCGCGGAGAAACTCGATGCCGGGACCGCCCTCGACGCGCAGGGCGTGCCGGTGGTCGCGCTGGCCGGCACCTGCATGAATGCCGGCAAGACCGCGGCAGCCTGCGCGATCGTGAGCCGGCTGCGCCATCTCGGTTACACGGTCGATGCCTTCAAGTCGACCGGTGTGGCGCTCCGTCGCGACATCCTCGCGATGGAGGATGCGGGTGCCCGCAAGACCATGATCTTCACCGACCTCGGCGTGGTCTGCACGACGGCCGCGAACGGCCCCGCGGTGACCCGCACCATGATGACGCGGCTGGCCGCCGGCCGGCCGGACGTGATCGTCTTCGAACTCGGCGATGGCATCCTCGGCGCCTACGGCGTCGAGGCCATCCTGCGCGCGGCGGATATCCGCGCCGCACTCTCCTGCGTCGTGCTGTCGGCCAACGACCCGGTCGCAGCCTGGGGCGGCGTGGAGCTGCTGCGCCGGGAATTCGGCATCGAGCCCGGCGTGGTCACCGGACCTGCCACGGACAACCAGGTCGGGCGCGACATCATTGCCGAGCGCAGCGGCGTGGCGGCCATCAACGCCGTCACGGACGCGAGCGCCCTCGGCGATGCGGTGGCCCGCTCGCTCGGCCTCGCGGTGACGGCATGAGCGCGCGCGTCCCCACCGTCATTCTCGGCGGCAGCGGCTACGTCGCCGGCGAGCTGCTGCGCCTGGTGCTCGGCCACCCGCAGCTGCGCCTCGCCGGGATCCTCTCGGAGAGCCAGGCCGGCGGGGCGGTCGCGCACGCCTTTCCGCATCTGCGCGCAACGCTCGGCGACCTGAAATTCAGCAACCGCGCGGAGATCATGGAGCTCGTCGGGCCCGGACGGCTGGCGCTGCTCTCGGCCGCCCCGCACGGCGCCAGCGCAGGGCTCCTCGCCGGCTTCATCAGCTGGGCGCGCGAGCGCGGCACCGAGCTCACCGTGGTCGACTGCTCGGCGGACTTTCGCTTCCCGACGGCCGGCGCCTACGAAGCCGTGTACAAGCACCCGCACGGGGCGCCGGAACTGCTCGACGCCTTCGCCTGCGCCCTGCCCGAGCACCTCGCGACGACCGACCGGCCGCACATCGGCCATCCGGGCTGCTTTGCCACCGCGATGCTGCTCGCGGCCCTGCCGCTGCTCAGGCTCGACCTGGTCGAGGACGATCTTTTCGCCTGCGGCATCACCGGCAGCACCGGCGCCGGCCGCTCGCCGATCGCCACCACCCATCACCCGGAGCGGCACGCGAATCTCTTCGCCTACCAGCCCCTCGCCCACCGCCATGCACCGGAGGTCGCCGGCATCTGCGAACAGATCACCGGCCGGCGTCCGCAGCTGCACTTCGTGCCGCAGTCGGGCCCCTTCGCGCGCGGCATCCACATGACCGTGCAGGCGCGCCTGCGCCGCGCGCTCGGCGCGGATGCCTTGCGCAATGAACTGCAGGCGTTCTACCAGGGGAGCGAATTCGTCGCGGTGGTCGACGGCATGCCGCGGCTCAAGCACGTGGTCGGCAGCAATTACTGCGAGATCGGCGTGAGCGTCGACGCGGGCAGCGTCGCCGTCATGGTGGTGGAAGACAACCTGGTCAAGGGCGCGGCCGGCGGCGCCGTGCAGTGGCTGAACCGCAAGCTCGGGCTTGCCGACCACGAGGGGCTCACCGCGACCGCGGCGGGCTGGATGTGAACGCCATGAGCACGCCCGATACGGCCGTGAGCCACCTGCTCGACGTGTATCCCTACCTGCCCTTCCAGCCGGTCTCCGGCGAGGGCGTCTTCCTCAGCGATGGCAAGCGGCGGGTGATCGATTTCTATGGCGGCCATGCCGTGGCCGGCCTCGGCTATGCGCACCCGGACGTGCTGCGGACGCTCGCGGAACAGGCGCGCCAGCTGTTCTTCCAGAGCAACGCGGTGGCGCTGGCAGTGCGCGAAGAGGCGGCCCGCAAGCTGGTCGCGTTTGCGCCGCCAGGCCTCGACCGCGTGTTCTTCACCAACAGCGGCGCCGAGGCGAACGAGAACGCGCTGCGTATCGCCTGCCGGCTCACGGGCCGCACGAAAATCCTCGCCATGGAGCACGGCTTCCATGGCCGCACCGCCGCGGCCGCGGCGGTGACCTGGTCGTCGTCGGGGAAATGGTACGGCTTCCCGCGCACGCCGTTCGATGTCGACTTCATTCCGCGCAACGACCCGGACGCCGCGCGGCGGATGATCGACGCATCGGTCGGGGCGGTGATCCTCGAGCCCGTGCAGGGCCAGGCGGGGGCCGTGGCGCTCGATCCGGCGGTCATCAGGGCAATCTCCGCCGCCTGCCGCGAGCACGGGGCGCTCCTCATTGCCGACGAGATCCAGAGCGGCATGGGCCGCTGCGGCGCGCCCTTTGCCATCGAACTGGCCGGCGCCGGGGTCGAGCCCGACATGCTCACGGCCGCGAAGTCGCTCGCCGCGGGCTTCCCCTGCGGGGCCCTGCTGATGCGGGAGGCGATCGCCGGGCAACTGAAGCACGGCGATCTCGGCACCACCTTCGGCGGCGGGCCGATCGCGAGCGCGCTCATCGCCACCGTCATCGACGTCATCGAGCGCGACCGGCTGATCGACAACGTGCGCGCGCTCTCGCGGGAGATCGTCGACGCCATGCCCCTCGGCCCGGTCGAGAGCGTGCAGGGCGCAGGTTTCCTGCTCGGGCTGCGCTGCCGGCGCAGCGCGCGGGAGATGCTCTGCGAACTGCTCGACCGGGGGATCCTCGTCGGCACCAGTGCGGATGCGCATGTGATTCGCCTGCTGCCGCCGCTCATCCTCGAGCGCAGCCACGTCCACGACCTGCTCAACGCGCTTGCCGATATCCGCTGAGGCGGGCGCCGCACCAGTGACCAAACCCAGGAAAATCCCGAGGAATACGCAATGGCATTGAAGGAATTCAACGACCTCGCCGACTTTTCGGCCGCGCAGGTGCAGGCCATGCTCGCGCTCGCCGCGCGCCTGCAACAACGGCCCGAGCCGCAGGCACTCGCCGGCAAGGTGCTGGCACTGCTGTTCCTGAGCCCGTCGCTGCGCACGCTGTCGTCGTTCCAGGCGGCGATGATGCGACTCGGCGGCGGCTCGTTCGTCATCTCGCCGGACATGTCCATCCATGGCCTGGAGACCCGCTCGGGCATCGTCATGGACGGCGTGGCCGCCGAGCACCTGCGCGAGGCGATCCCGGTGATTTCCTCCTACGGTGACGCGCTCGGCATCCGCGCGTTTGCGAACCGCGTGCGGCTCGAGGACGACCTCGCCGATACCGAGTACCGGGCCATGCGCGAGCTGGTCCGCATACCGCTCATCAACATGGAATCCGCGATCCAGCACCCGTGCCAGAGCCTCGCCGACTGGAAGACGATGGATGAACTCGGCGTGCCGAAGAACGGCGGCAAGTTCGTGCTCTCCTGGGCCTGGCACCCGAAGGCCTTGCCGCTCGCCGTGCCGTCCTCGACCCTGCACATGGCCGCCATGCGCGGCATGGACGTCACCGTCGTGCGGCCCGACGGCTTCGCGCTGCCGCAGCCGATCATGGACAAGGCGCGCAAGGCAGCGGAGACCTCCGGCGGCACCGTGCGCGAGACCAGCGACCGCAAGGAGGCGCTCGAGGGCGCCCACGTGATCTACGCGAAGGAATGGTCGTCCACGCGCCACTACGGCGACCGCGTGGCCGATGCCCGGCTGCGCGAGGACCTGCAGGACTGGCGGGTCGACGATCCCTGGTTCGCCACGGCCCGGCCCGATTGCCGGTTCATGCATTGCCTGCCGGTGCGCCGCGGCGTGGCCGTCACCGACCGTGTCCTCGACGGGCCGCGCAGCGTGGTGATCCACGAGGCGCAGAACCGGATGTGGGGCCAGATGGCCGTTCTCTACCAGATGCTGGGACCGGGAGCCTGATCATGCCGCAGAACCCACAAAACCGGGACATCGTCGTCGCAGCGCTGCGTCACGCGGCCCCCTATGTGCGCCTGTACCGGCGCAAGACCTTCGTCATCAAGGCGGGCGGCGAGGTGTTCGCCGACCAGGCCAGCACCCGGGCGCTGATCGAGCAGGTGGCGATCCTGCACCAGGTGGGCATCCGCACGGTGCTGGTGCACGGCGGCGGGCCGCAGAACACGCGTCTTGCCGAGGCGCTCGGCGTCGAGACGCGCATCGTCGAGGGCCGGCGCGTCACCGACGAACGCACGCTCGAGGTCGCCACCATGGTGCTCAACGGCCAGATCAACACGCAGATCGTCGCGGCCTGCCGCCAGCTCGACCTGCCGGCGATCGGCGTGAGCGGTGTCGATGTCGGCCTCATCCGCGCGCGCCGCCGGGCGCCGGTCACCGTGGCCGGTCACGCCGCGCCGGTCGATTACGGCTTCGTGGGCGACATCGAGCGCGTGGATACCGCCGTCCTCACCACCCAGCTCGAGAACGGGCTGCTGCCGGTGGTGAGCCCGCTCTCGGCGGATGCCAACGGCACGCTGCTCAACATCAACGCGGACACCGTGGCAGCGGCGCTCGCCTCGGCGCTCGGCGCCGCGAAACTGGTGCTCGCCACCAGCGCGCCCGGGATCCTCGAGGATCGCAATGATCCGGGTTCGCTCATCTCCTACGTCGATCTCGCCGGTCTCGAGAAGCTCAGGCTGACCGGCGCGCTCGCCGATGGCATGCTGCCCAAGGCGCGCGCCATCGAGGCGGCGATCCGCGGCGGGGTGGAACGGGTGCACGTGATCTCCTACAAGGTGCCCGACAGCCTGCTGCTGGAGATCTTCACCAACGAGGGCACCGGCACCCTGGTGGTGGACAACATCGCCCGGCTGTCGAAAGAGGAACAGTCACCGGCCGGGTAAAGCGGCTTTAGCCCCGATGCGCCGTGGGTTGCAGGTGGGGCTGATGCGTTGCAGGAGGGGCTTTAGCCCCGCTTCCCGACGGGGAAATCAACCGAGGCACGCTCAATGAGCAGACTGTGGGAAAAAGGCGAGGAACTCGACGCGCGGGTGCTGCGCTACACCGCCGGTGAAGATCACCTGCTCGACGAACGCCTCGTGCCCTACGACGTGCGGGGCTCCATCGCGCACGCGACGATGCTGCACCAGCAGAAACTGCTCGGTGACGCGGATTTCGATGCGATCTGCGCAGGCCTGGAAGCGCTCGCGGTCGGTCACGCGGCCGGCGACTGGCACATCGGCCTCGAGGACGAGGACGTGCACACCGCGCTCGAGCGGCGCCTCGTCGAGGCGGTCGGCGAAGCCGGCAAGCGCATCCACCTCGGCCGCTCCCGCAACGACCAGCTCCTCACGGCGCTGCGGCTGTACCTGCTCGATGCCGGGCACAACCTCGAGCGGGCCGCGCGCGGCGTGGCCGACGCACTGGCCGCGCTCGGCCAGCGCGAGGCCGACACCGCCCTGCCGGGTTACACCCACATGCAGCAGGCCATGCCGAGCTCGGTGCACCTGTGGGCGGACGGCTTCGCGGCCGAAATCCGCGATGACGCCGACGGCATTGCCGCCGCCCGCCGCCGCGCCGACCGGAGCCCGCTCGGCAGCGCCGCCGGCTACGGCGTTCCCGGCCTGCCGATCGACCGTGACGCCACCCGCAGGCAGCTCGGCTTCGGCAGCGTCCACGAGCCGGTGACCGCCGTGCAGATCGCCCGCGGCAAAGCCGAAGCGACGCTCGTCTTCGAGCTGACCTTGCTGATGCAGGACCTCGGCCGGCTCGCCGCCGACCTGCTCCTCTTCTATACGCAGGAGTTTGCCTACGTGCGGCTGCCGGTGAATATGACGACCGGTTCGTCGATCATGCCGCAGAAGCGCAACCCGGACGTGCTGGAGCTGGTGCGCGGCGCGACGGCCACGCTGCAGGGCTCGCTGCTGGAGATCCTCGCGCTCCCGGCCAAGCTGCCGTCCGGCTACCAGCGCGACCTGCAACGCATGAAGGCGCCGCTGTTCCGCGCCATCGACATCACGGCGGAGAGCTGCGCCGTGATGGGCGCGCTCATCGACGGCCTCGAGTTCCGGCCGGAGAACATCCGGCTCGACCCCGGCATCTACGCCGCCGGCCGCGCCAACCGGCTGGTGCTCGAGGAAGGCCTGAGCTTCCGCGAGGCCTATCGGCGGGTCGCGAAAGAACTCGAAAAGTAAGGCCCGGCGCCTCCGGACTCCCCCTTGCAGCAAAAACTCGTTGAAGCGCATTTCGCTCAGCGAGCGCTGCGCCGGGCGCCACTGCCGTGGCGATTTGTCCGGTTCCTCCCCGCGGTGACACAGGAACTCGCGGCAGCTGAACAGCCGGATGACGGCCGCCATGCCTCG
Organism: Gammaproteobacteria bacterium; assembly: GCA_023150055.1. Classification (GTDB taxonomy): domain Bacteria; phylum Pseudomonadota; class Gammaproteobacteria; order Steroidobacterales; genus QUBU01. Next base: position 16,412 of record JAKLLP010000006.1, read on the forward strand.
ACCCCCGCAATTCGGCATGGGCCTTGCCCGGCACGGCGGGCAGGCGAGCGTCGCCGCACCTGCACCGACACAAACGCGGCTCTGAGTTTCCCGGCGAGCACGGGGTGCAGACTCGAGCGCGCAGCATCCCCCCTTAAAGGTGTCCCTTTTTAAAGGACACATTGACCACGATCAGTCTTTCGGAAGCGGACACATCAAAAGTTATCGGGAGGGCCGGCTCGCAGCTCGCCGCTGGCGCAAGGACATGACCTTGCGCACCGGAACGAGCCAAACCTGGCACCTTCCTCACATTACCGGTATCGACAACCCGCTCTTCTCATAAAGAGAACAACCGCATGCGGTTCGGCGATGCGAAGAAGATGCTGGATGAAGTGATGGGAGCGCTGCAGGGGTAAGGTGCGGCGCCCCCGCTGCCACGGATCTGTTCAGGCTGCCCTTCGCCTGAGTCCGGCCACCAGGGCAAGGGCGGAGCCCAGCAGCAGCATCGCCGGGGGTACGGGAACGGGAGCGGAAGTCAGCACGAACGCCATCTGGCCGGAAGGCATGTCAGCAAGAAGGCCATAGCCCAAGATCGCCAGCCCATTGCTGGTCATCGCCACGGCATTGGCCAGCGAGACCCAGTCATCAAAACTCTCATCCACCAGCAAACTGAGATCATGCAAGCCATATTCCAGGGAGAACCAGAAGGCACGATTGCCGAGCAGGGCACCGCTGCCATCGTAAGCCTCGTAGTAGCCGAGGATGTCACCCTCCTCACTGAGGTACTGGGCCAGGCTGAAGGCATAGCCGTCCAGGCGCTGCGACAGGGGATCCAGGACGACGGTCAATGTGCCGTCGTAAAGCCAGACTGTCTGGCCCAGGTCAACTCCGTTGCTCCCGTATCTTTTGGAGAAGCCGGCCACCTGCCCCGCGTTGTTCAGGTACTGCACTGCGCTGTACCGGTAGCCGTCTGTGCTCCTCGTGTGGGCGCCATCAGTCAGGCCGATGTCCGCCGTGCTGGCGCCATCGAACAGCCACGCGCTCTGGCCGAGGGCAGTTCCGCTATCGAAGCCACCGACGCTGTATCGATATGAAATGCCAGCTGCCTGTCCGGCTTCGTTGAACCGCCCTACCTCGCTGTGGCGGAATCCGTCCTGGTCCAGCGGATCAACTGTAATGCGCGTGTATTCGGCTGCGGTCAGCCCGACGTTGAGGGTGTTGCTGCCGTTATAAACCCAGGCGGTCTGCCCCAGGCTGGCACTACTTCCGGAAAAGCGGCTTGCGTAACCCGCAGCCTGCCCGGCCTCGTTGAAGAATGACACCGTGCTGACGCGGGTCCCGCTCCCTGTCGTGTGCTCGAAATCCGTCAGGCCGATATTCAGGGTGTCCGACCCGTCGTAGATCCACGAGGAGGTACCAATATAGGTACCACCAGCGCTGTAGCGGTATGCGGTACCTGCTACCTGCCCGGATTCATTCAGGAACAGTACGCTGCTATTCCGGTAGCCGTCCGTACTGCGGGTATGCTCGCTGTCCGTGAAGCCAATGTTCAGCGTGCCCGTGCCGTCGTAGAGCCACGCGGTCCGCCCGATGTCGGTGCCAGTGCCATCGTAGCGATTGGCAGACCCGGCGACCTGGCCCGCCTGGTTCAGGAACTGGGCGTCGCTGATGCGGGTTCCGTCGGTGCTCCGGGTATGTTCTGCGTCGGTCAGGCCCACGTTAAGGGTGCCCGAGCCGTCGAAAAGCCAGGCTGTGCGACCGACAAAGGCTCCACCCGCACCGTAGCGATTGGACGCTCCGGTCACCTGGCCGGCATCGTTCAGGAAGCGTGCCTTGAGGAAGCTCTCGCGGTAGCCGTCCGTGCTGCGGGTATGCTCCGCATCGGTCAGGCCTATGTTCAGCGTTGCTGTGCCGTTATAAAGCCATGCAGTACGGCCGAGGCCGCTCCCGCCCGCTGCATAGCGGTTGGCATCACCAGCCACATGGCCGGCTTCATTCATGCCCCAGATCCGGCTGAACCTGAAGCCGGTGCCAGAATTGGTGTGCTCTGCGTCGGTCAGCCCGACGTTGGTCGTCGCAGTGCCGTTATACAGCCAGGCGCTCTGGCCCAGGCTGGTATAGCCGGTTCCGTACCGTTGCGCCTCGCCTGCCACCTGCCCGGCCTGGTTGAAGTATCCGGTCAGGATCGAGCTGTTACGGTAACCGTCCACCGCCCGGGTGTGTTCTGCGTCGATCATCCCGACGTTCACGGTCTGCGATCCGTCGTACACCCAGACTGTCTGGCCCAGGTTCAGCCCGGCACCGTAGCGGGTCGATCCGCCCACGGCCTGTCCTGATTCGTTGTAGAAGCTCCCGGCGCTCTGCCGACGACCGTCCTCCCGGGTATGTTCCGCATCGGTCATCCCGATGGCGCGAACGCTAAACGTGACCGGGGCGCTCACGCTGGCTGGGGGAATGAGAATGAGCAAAGCCAGGATGGCCAGAGGAGAAGTGCAATGAGTCACGGTGCCCCCTGAATTCTCGCTCCTCGGTAATGACCCAAGGCTGCCGTTTGATCACCTAGCGGCCCTTGTCGGCCTGACCTGAGCTTGCCTTTTCGATCATGCTACACACCAGCAGAAACCGACGCCAGATCTGAGGACGGGGTTCGGCTAAGACGGATCGCTCTGGCGCAATCGCGAGGTGCCGCCAAATGATTGCTTTACATAAGACTGGTTGGTGCTGATGGTACCGTGAATGCGCCTGGTCCCAGACGACTACTTTGTTGTTCCGTCGATGTCACACCGCCTTCAGTAGCGCAGGACTTAAAAGTCCGTGCATTTGATCATCGACAACTACGCCACCCACAAGCCCCCGAAGGTCACAACCTGGATGGCTCATCGTGCGCGCTTTCATGTGCACTTCACACCGACGTGTGCCTCCTGGCTCAACCTGGTCGAGCGCTGGTTCGGCATCATCACGGAGCACGCTATCCGCGACGGTTCGTTCGCGAACGTGAAAACGCTCGTCAAGCGCATCGCTCAGTTCGTCGACCTCTACAATGCCCCCTCACGGCCTTTCGTATGGACCGCCACCGCCGATTCAATCCTCGCAAAGGTCGAACGACTTGCTCTACCCATCTCCGGGACACGACCGGCATGCCTCACCCACGCCTGCTCGGCCAGCCAGCGGCGCAACCCGGGGACGGGCCGAGTCCTACCCGCCGATTGCCGCGGCGACCCCGCAACTGGGCGAAAAACCAAAATTAAGGCCCCCGCCGGGCGTCCCGTCAGCCGGCCGCCAGCAGCTCCTGCATGGCGGCGAGCAGCTGATCGACGTCGACCGGCTTGCTCAGCAGCCGCAACCGCGAGTCGCGCGCGATGTCCCTGGCGGACGAGGAGGTATCGCCGCTGATCAGGATCGCCGGCAGCTCCTGCCCGGCCAGCCGACGCAGCGTCGTGATCACGTCGAGGCCGGTATCGCCCGAGCCGAGGTGATAGTCGGTGACGAGGAGATCGAGCGCCGGCCCGCTGCTGTTGAATGCCTGCACCGCCTCGTCGAGCGAGGCGGCGGCAATGACGTCGAAACCCTCGACCGTCAGCAGCATGCGGGTCGCATCGCGCACGCCCACATCGTCCTCGACC
>JAKLLP010000070.1:0-8559 GCA_023150055.1 Gammaproteobacteria bacterium
CTGCCACGGAGGAGGCGTTCTGCAGCGCCGAGCGCGCCACCTTGGTCGGGTCGATGATGCCCATCGACACGAGATCGCCGAACTCGCCGGTCTGGGCGTTGTAACCGAAGTTGCCCTTGCCGTCGGCGACCTTGTTCAGCACCACCGCACCATCGTCACCGGCGTTGATGACGATCTGGCGCAGCGGCTCCTCGAGCGCACGCTTGAGGATGTTGATGCCGACGCTCTGGTCGTCGTTGGCGCCCTTGAGGGTATCCAGCACCTTCTTGGCACGGATGAGCGCCACACCGCCGCCCGGCACCACGCCTTCTTCGACGGCTGCGCGCGTGGCGTGCAGGGCGTCTTCGACGCGGGCCTTCTTCTCCTTCATCTCCACCTCGGTCGCCGCGCCGACCTTGATCACCGCGACACCGCCGGCGAGCTTGGCGACCCGCTCCTGCAGCTTCTCACGGTCGTAGTCGGAGGTCGTGTCCTCGATCTCCTTGTTGATCTGGTCGATGCGGGCCTTGATGTCCTTGCCCTTGCCACCACCGTCGATGATGGTGGTGTTCTCCTTGGCAATCTGCACCTTCTTGGCCTTGCCGAGGTCCTCGAGCTTGACCTTCTCCAGCGACAGACCGACTTCCTCGGAAATCACCTGGCCGCCGGTGAGGATCGCGATGTCCTGCAGCATGGCCTTGCGGCGGTCACCAAAGCCCGGGGCCTTCACGCCGCAGACCTTCAGGATGCCGCGGATGTTGTTCACCACCAGTGTCGCGAGCGCCTCGCCCTCGATGTCCTCGGCGATGATCAGCAGCGGCTTGCCCGCCTTGGCGACACCTTCCAGCAGCGGCAGGAGCTCGCGGATGTTCGAGACCTTCTTGTCGTGCAGGAGGATGTAGGGGTTCTCCAGCTCGCAGCTCTGCGTGCCGGCGCTGTTGATGAAATACGGCGAGAGATAGCCGCGGTCGAACTGCATGCCCTCGACCACTTCGAGCTCGTTCTCCAGGCCCGAGCCCTCTTCCACCGTGATCACGCCTTCCTTGCCCACCTTGGCCATGGCGTCGGCGATGTTGCCGCCGATGACGTCGTCGCCGTTGGCCGAGATCGTGCCGACCTGGGCGATGGCCTTGGTGTCGGAGCAGGGCTTGGAGAGCTTCTTCAGCTCTTCGACGACGGCGATGGTCGCCTTGTCGATGCCGCGCTTGAGATCCATCGGGTTCATGCCGGCGGCAACCGCCTTCAGCCCTTCCTTCAGGATCGACTGCGCCAGCACGGTGGCGGTCGTGGTGCCGTCACCGGCGGTGTCGGAGGTGTGCGAAGCCACTTCCTTCACCATCTGCGCGCCCATGTTCTCGAACTTGTCCTCGAGCTCGATCTCCTTGGCAACCGAGACGCCGTCCTTGGTGACGGTCGGGGCGCCGAAGGCCTTGTCGAGCACCACGTTGCGGCCCTTCGGGCCGAGCGTGACTTTCACGGCATTGGCGAGCACGTTGACACCGGCCAGCATGCGGCGGCGGGCGTCGTCGCCGAACCGGACTTCTTTAGCAGCCATGGTTCATTCCTCTCTCTTTGAAGATTTCCACTTGAATCCAGATGAACGTTGTCGACAGCGGCGGGGCTTCAGCCCTCGATGACCGCCATGATGTCGTCTTCACGCATCACGACCAGGTCCTCGCCGTCGACCTTGACCTCGGTGCCGCTGTACTTGCCGAACAGCACCGTGTCGCCCTTCTTGATGTCGAGCGGGCGCACTTCGCCCTTCTCGGTGATGCGGCCGCTGCCCACGGCGATGACCTTGCCGCGTATCGGCTTCTCCGTGGCGGTGTCAGGGATCACGATCCCGCCCGGTGATTTGCGCTCTTCTTCCAGCCGCCTGATGATCACGCGATCATGAAGGGGACGAATCTTCATGGGAAAACCTCCTTTAAAATCATATGGAAACAGCCCGCCGGGTGATCCCGGCGTTGTTAGCACTCGCCGAAAGTGAGTGCTAATAGTAGTCAGCGGCGTTCGGATTGCAAGAGGGGGGGTGGAGTTCTTTGCGGCTGAGAGCCTTGGGAACAGCCCGCAGGCCGACAGGTCTTCACCATAACCGGTGAACCGCCGCCGGCAGCGAGCAAAATAGCCGACCCGCGCAACCCCGGCGGCGGGCGGACAGGTATCCTTACGCGGTGCAAGAGGCGTGGCGCGATGACGGACGATTGCCTGGTGGTTTTCTGCACCTGCCCGAGCGACACGGTGGCCGCCGAGGTCGCCACGGCCCTCATTGAACAGAATCTGGCGGCCTGCGTGACCCGGATACCCGGCGCCAAGTCCTGGTACCGCTGGCAGGGGCACCTGGAGAAGGACGAGGAAGTGCTGCTGCTCATCAAGACCACACGCGGCCGTTTTGCGGAACTCGAGGCCGCCGTGCGGCGTCTCCACCCCTACGAGGTACCCGAGGTAATCGCCATCGCGGTGGCCGCCGGCTCGGCGGCCTACCTGCAGTGGGTCAGGGATTCGACCGAGGCATGAGCATCTTCCGCCCCCGACCGCACCGGGCGGTCATCCTGCTGGCTTTCGTGCTCGGCTGGGCAGCCGTCCAGGCTGCCGGCCAGCCCGAGGTGCTGCGCCCGGAACAGGCGTTTCGCTACCAGGCGACCGCCGAAGGCGACGACATCGTCGTGCGCTGGACGATAGAGCCCGGTTACTACCTCTACAAAGAGCGAATGGGCTACGCCTCGCGCACGCCGGCCGTGACGCTCGGCCCGGCCAGCCTGCCGGCCGGGCTGCCGTACCAGGACGAGTTCTTCGGCGACATGGAGATCTACCGGAACGAGGCGCTGGTGCGCATCCCGGTGACCAGCGCCGGTGGCCGCGACGTGGAACTGGAGATCCGCTCGCAGGGCTGCGCCGACATCGGCCTGTGCTATCCACCGCAGACCTGGCGCGCCGACGTCGCGCTGCCGGGCGCCGACCGGGCACAGCCCGCCGCGGCGGGACTGGCCGCGCTCCTCGGCCGTCCGGCCGCCCCCGATGCACCGCTGCCGGTCGAGCAGGCCTTCCGGGTCGGCGCGGCGCTCGAGACGCCGGAGCTCTTGCAAGTGTCCTGGGTGATCGCGCCGGGCTATTACCTCTACCGCGAGAGCATCGCGATCGAGAGCGCGAGCCCCGCGGTGAGCCTCGGCACGCCCCGGCTGCCGGCGGGAGTCCCGAAGGAGGACGAGTATTTCGGCGCGACGCAAGTCTTCTACGAGGAGGCGCTCGTCGACGTACCAGTAAGCGGTCGCGCCGATCCCCTGCAACTGCGGATTTCCTACCAGGGCTGCAAGGAAGAGAGCATCTGCTATCCGCCGCAGACCGTGCTGCTGACCGTCGCGGCGGACGGCGGCGGGGGCACATCGCGCGCGGATCCCGCGCCGATGGTCTCCGAACAGGACCAGCTCGCGACGATGATCGGCACGGGCAATCTGGCGCTCGTCATGCTGTCCTTCGCCGGACTCGGGCTGCTGCTGTCATTCACCCCCTGCTGCCTGCCGATGATCCCGATCCTCTCCGGGATCATCGTCGGCCAGGGCAAGAGCGTCACCGCCACCCGCGGCTTCCTGCTGTCGCTGACTTACGTACTCGGCATGGCCCTGACCTACACCGCGGCGGGCGCCCTCTTTGCGGCCGCCGGCCAGCAGATTCAGGCGGCCCTGCAGCAGACCTGGATCATCATCGCGGTCACCGTGTTGTTCGTCGTGCTCGCGCTCGCCATGTTCGGCGCCTGGGAGCTGCGACTGCCGGCCGTCCTGGTCAACCGGCTCGACGTGGCCAGCGGCCGGCAGAAGGCCGGCACCTTTTTCGGCACCGCGGTCATGGGGGCGATCTCCGCGCTGGTGGTCACCACCTGCGTGGCCCCCCCGCTGGTCGCCGCGCTGACGGTGATCGCCGGCACCGGGGACGTCACCCGCGGCGCGCTCGCGCTCTTTGCCCTCTCGCTCGGCATGGGCCTGCCGCTGCTCGTGATCGGCACCTCGGCGGGCCGGCTCGTGCCGAAGGCCGGCGCCTGGATGAACACGGTCAAGGGCGCCTTTGGATTCATGATGCTGGGGCTCGCGGTCTGGATGCTCGACCGGATCCTGCCGGATACCGTGACGATGTTCCTCTGGGCCGCGCTCGTCTTCATGGCCGGTGTGTTTCTCGGCGCCTTTCAGGGCCTCGACCCGGCAGCCAGCGTGCCGCAGCGGCTCGCCAAGGGCGCGGGGCTGCTCGCCGCGATCTACGGCGTGGCGCTGCTCGCCGGCGCGCTGGCCGGCGGTCACGATCCGCTGCGCCCGCTGGCGGTATTCCAGTCGAGCGGCGTTGCCCGGGAGGAGTCCAGCCTGCCCTTCCGCCGCGTGAAAACGGTGGCCGAGTTCGACGCGGCCGCCGCGGCGGCAAGCGCCGCCGGCCAGCCCCTGATGCTCGATTTCTACGCCGACTGGTGCACCTCCTGCCTCGAGATGGAGCGCTACACCTTCCCGGACCCGGCGGTTCGCGCGGCGCTGGCGGGCGCCGTGCTGCTGCAGGCCGACGTCACGGCCAACGACGCGGCGGACAAGGCGCTCCTCGCCCGCTTCGGCATCTTCGGCCCGCCGACGATCGTGTTCCTCGGCGCCGACGGGCGCGAGCGCGAAGGCTATCGCGTGGTCGGCTTCAAGAGCGCGGCGGAGTTCGCGGCCCACGCGCGCAGCGCCTTCGGGAGCTGATGCCGTGAAACCAGGCCGCAGGCTCGTACTGCTGGTCGCGCTCAGCGTGCTCACCGGATTCTTCGCCGGGCGCGTCTACTGGTCGCTGCGCGACCTGCCCCAACCCGCGGGTGGGCCACCCCCCTCGCCCGCGCCGGCGGTAGCCGAGCTGCCCGATCTGCGCCTGACCGACCTCGGCGGCACGGCCCGCTCGCTGCGCGAGTGGTCGGGAGAAGCGCTGCTGCTCAATTTCTGGGCCACGTGGTGCGCGCCCTGCCGCGAGGAGATGCCGCTCCTCGAGCAGCTCCACCAGGAGCGTTCCGGCCGCGGCCTGGCAGTCGTCGGCGTGGCGATCGACCGTGAAGAGCCCGTGCGCCGTTTCGTCGCCGAGACAGGCGTGTCCTACCCGATCCTGCTCGGTGAGACCGAGGCCATGGCCGCCGCGGAAACCTTTGCGCCGGAGTTCCTCGGCCTGCCGCTCACGGTGATCGCCGCCCCCGGCGGCGGCATCCTCAAGGTGAAGATGGGCGAGCTGCACACCGAGGACCTGCAGGCCATCGTCGCCGTGCTCGACCGGCTGGCCGACGGCAGCATCACCCTTGCCGGCGCGCGCGACCTGCTCAAAGCGGACGGTTCCCTTCCGGGGACGGTCCCCTGAGGGGAACCGTCCCCTGTTTTCCCCCGCATTTTCTATTCGTCGCTAAAATCATTAAACTCGCGCCCATCTGCGGGAAACGATGGGGGAACGCGCGGATGGCCCGCATCCTGTTACTGAATGGGCCTAACCTGAACCTGCTCGGCACACGGGAGCCGGGGCTGTACGGCCGCACCACCCTCGCCGACATCGAGCGCCGCTGTGCCGCGCTGGCAGGAAGCCTTGGCCACACGCTCGAGGCGCTGCAGAGCAATGCGGAGGCGGCGCTGGTCGAGCGGGTGCAGTCGGCGGCCGGCAAGAGCGATTTCATCCTGATCAACCCGGGCGCGCTGACCCACACGAGCATCGCGCTGCGCGATGCGCTGCTCGCCGTCGGCATTCCATTCATCGAGATCCACGTGAGCAACGTGCAGGCGCGCGAGGAGTTCCGCCGCCAGTCCTATTTTTCCGACATCGCGATCGGAACCATCACCGGCCTGGGCCCGCTCGGCTATGAGCTGGCGTTGCGCGCGGCCGATGAGCGGCTGCGCAGCGCCACGCCGTAGCGGCCTCCAACGTCGAGGGAGATACCCTGCAATGGACATTCGCAAGGTCAAGAAACTCATCGAGCTGCTCGAGGAGTCCGGCATCGCCGAACTGGAAATCTCCGAGGGTGAGGAATCGGTGCGCATCAGCCGTTACCCGCCCGGCGGCGCCATCCAGCACTTCGCGGTCGCGCCGCCGGTAGCCGCCGGCCCACCACCGACGGGCGGGCATGCGAGCCCCGCAGCGCCCGCGCCAGGCAAAGACACGGCGGCCAGCGCGGTCCCCGAAATTCCCGGCCACAAGGTGGTCTCGCCGATGGTGGGCACCTATTACGAGTCGTCCACGCCCGGCGGGGAGCCGTTCGTGAAGATCGGCAGCGAGGTCAAGGCGGGCGACACCCTGTGCATCATCGAGGCGATGAAGATGATGAACCAGATCGAGGCCGACCAGGCCGGACGCATCGCCGCAATGCTCGCGACCAACGGGGAGCCAGTCGAATACGGCCAGGTCCTCTTCGTCATCCAGTAAAGCCACCGCCGCCACATGCTCGACAAGGTTCTCATAGCCAACCGGGGCGAGGTCGCGCTGCGCATCCAGCGCGCCTGCCGCGAACTCGGCATCAAGACCGTGGCGGTGCATTCCACCGCCGACGCCAACCTGAAGCACGTGCTGCTCGCCGATGAAACGGTCTGTATCGGCCCGCCGCCCTCCTCGCAGAGCTATCTGAACATGCCGGCCATCATCAGCGCCGCGGAAGTCACCGATGCCGAGGCGATCCACCCCGGGTTCGGCTTTCTTTCCGAGAACGCCGACTTTGCCGAGCGGGTGCAGAACTCCGGGTTCGTCTTCATCGGCCCGCCGCCCGAGGTCATCCGGCTGATGGGCGACAAAATCTCGGCGAAGGACGCCATGCGCAAGGCCGGCCTGCCCACCGTGCCCGGCTCGGATGGCCCGCTCGGTGATGCGCTCGACGAGAGCCTGCGCCTGGCGCGCGACATCGGCTACCCGGTCATCATCAAGGCGGCTGCCGGCGGCGGCGGGCGGGGCATGCGGGTGGTACACACCGAAGCGTCGCTCGCCAACGCCATCTCCATCACCCGCGTCGAGGCCCGCGCGGCTTTCGGCAGCGATATCGTCTACATGGAGAAATTCCTCGGCCGTCCGCGCCATATCGAGTTCCAGGTGCTCGCCGATGGCCACGGCAACGCGGTCTACCTCTTCGAGCGCGACTGCTCGATGCAGCGTCGCCACCAGAAAGTCATCGAGGAAGCGCCGGCGCCCGGCCTCAGCGAGGAGCTGCGGCGGACGATGGGCGAGCGCTGCGCGAATGCCTGCCTGGAGGTCGGCTACCGCAGCGCCGGGACTTTCGAGTTCCTGTTCCAGGACGGGCAGTTCTTTTTCATCGAGATGAATACCCGGCTGCAGGTCGAACACCCCGTGACCGAGCTGATCACCGGCGTGGACATCGTGCGCGAGCAGCTGCGTATCGCCGCCGGCGAGCGGCTTTCGTTCCGCCAGGAGGACCTCGTCGTCCGCGGTCACGCCATCGAGTGCCGCATCAACGCCGAGGACCCCAAGACCTTCATGCCATCTCCGGGGACCGTCACCCTGTGGCATGCGCCGGGCGGCCCCGGGGTGCGCGTCGACAGCCACCTCTACAGCGGTTACGCGGTGCCACCGTTCTACGACTCGATGGTGGCCAAGATCATTGCCTACGGCGATTCGCGCGCCTCGGCGATCGCCCGCATGCACGGCGCGCTCACCGAGATGGTCGTCGACGGCATCAAGACCAACATACCCCTCCACATCGAGATCATGCAGCACTCCGCCTTCAAGGCCGGCGGCACGGACATTCACTACCTCGAAAAGCGCCTCGGCCTGTAACGGCGGTGGCGACGCAGAGCTGGCTGCAGGTCGAGCTACTGGTGTCCGCCGAAGCGGTGGACGCCGTGGAAACCGCCCTCGGTGGACTCGGGGCCTTGTCGGTCAGCCTCGATGACGCCGGTTGTGTACCGATCCTCGAGCCCGCCCCGGGCACGACGCCGCTGTGGCCGCAGGTCCGCGTCACCGCCCTGTTGCCCGCCGCGAGCGAGAGGAAGCGGATCGGCCAGGTGCTGCGCCCGTTCCTGCTCACCGCGACACCGGACATTCGTTTCAGCCCGGTTGCCGAGCGCGACTGGGTGCGGGAGTTTCGCGAGCAGCTCGCCCCGCAGCGCTTCGGCGCGAAACTGTGGATCTGCCCGATCGGCACCCCCTGCCCGGACCCGGGCGGCATCAGCGTGGCGCTGGAACCCGGCCTTGCTTTCGGCTCCGGTTCGCACCCGACCACGGCGCTCTGCCTCGCCTGGCTCGCCGGGCTCGAGACCGGCGGGGCTGCCGTGCTCGACTATGGCTGCGGCTCGGGCGTGCTCGCCGTGGCGGCGCTGGCGCTCGGCGCACGCTCGGCCACGGCGCTCGATATCGATCCGCAGGCGCTCGAGGCCACCCGGGAAAATGCCGTCCGCAACGGCGTCTCGCCACGGCTGCGCGTCACGCATCCCGAGGATCTCGGCCCCGAAGAGCGTTTCGACATCGTGGTCGCCAATATTCTCGCCGATACCCTGATCGACCTCGCGCCGATACTCAAGCGGCACTGCCGGACTGGCGCGCGCGTCGCCTTGAGCGGTATTCTCGCCTCGCAGGCCGAGCGCGTCCGCCTCGCCTGCG